>JBCCBF010000177.1:0-5937 GCA_039814445.1 Pseudomonadota bacterium | reverse complement strand
GCATGCCACCTGGTCGGCCACGCCATCGAGCAAGCACCCCGCTGGCCACGCCGCCACCGGCCCCCGCCCGGCCACCAGCCCTGACCCATCATCCAGCGCCACATCACCCACACAAGACACAGAACCAGAACCCGCACCAGCACCCGCCGCAAATGCACCAAGCGCAAACTCAAACTGCGACAGCAAACCAAAAACCGTCGACCCATCGAAAAGGGAACGGTCGTAGAGAGCCTTGACCGTGATGGTCTCACCGGGGCTGACTAAAAGGGTGAGTGGAAAATGGGTGTCCTCGATCGCTTGCACATTCGAAACACGGATGCCGGGCAGGGCATCGAGTAACCCTTCTTCAACCGGGTAGTTCTCCACCACCAGCGTGCTGTGGAACAACCGATCACCCGTGAAATCGCTAGCGGCGGCGGTGATCGCTGAGAGCGCATCACCAGTGCCCTCAACCAACGCGCCCATGGTTTGATGGGTTGCGGCCAAAAACGCCGTGACGGATTGATCCGTTTGGCAGTCGATGCGGACCGGTAGGGTGTTGATGAACATCCCCACCATGCGGTCAGCATCAGCCACCGAGGCTGGGCGGCCCGACACCGTAAGACCCGTGACCACATCGCGCTGGCCCGATTGTTGAGCCAGCACCAAGGCCCAGGCGCTGAGCAGTTGTGCAGCTAGGGTAACCCCGTGTTGCCGGGCCTGAAGGCGTAAACCCTCACCCATTGCCTGGGATAGTGGCCGGCTGATGTGCCCCGGCATCGTGCCCGCCGCATTGGTGTTAGCCGTAAAGGGCAAGTCATTCGCCGTGGTAAAGCCCGCCAAGTAGTCGCGCCAGAAGCTGTCACGCCCCTGGCCCTGCTGATCGCTGCCATGTTGAGCACGCCAGGTGAGGTAATCGGCTTGATCGACAATTTTCGGTGGGGTTGTACCACGGTAGCGGGCAAAGACGCTGTCGAGAACGAGGGGCAGTGACCAGCCATCAAGCAATAAATGGTCATTGGTCCAGACAAAATGCCAGGCCTCATCCTGCCGTTGAATAAGCGTGAGCCGATGCATCGGCGCGTCATCGAGGGTAAAGCCGCGCACCCGTTCTGCGGCCATCAAATCATCGAGCTTCTGATCGTGTTCATGGGCGGGGACCGCACGCCAGTCAAGGGTCTCGCAGGGCCATTCGACGGTTTCGGGCACCACGATCAAGGGGCTCGCTGGATCGGGATTAAAACAAGCGCGCAGGGCCGGTATGGCGGCCGCGGTATCGCGCCAGGCTTGCCAGAACCGGTCTGGATCAAGCGGGCCATCGAGCCGGCAGGATAGCTGTTCGATAGTCGCGCGGCTTGAGGGATCGCGCAGTTGATCGAGCAGCATTCCGGCTTGTAATGGGCCAGGGTCATAGGCTGTGGTGAGGGGGCCGAAGCGTGTGTGTAAAGCCTGTAAACCGGCCCAATCAATCGTCGCATGGGGCAAATCAGAAGGCGTCAGTAACGCTACCGCTTGGGCCTCACAATGGCTGATCAATTGGCGTAGTGTGGTCAGGCAATGCCCCATGACCTCGCCCATGGCTTTTGGGTTAATCCGGGGGGATGCGAAATTCAGGTCTAGGGTCAGGCGACCATCATCGAGCCGCGCGTTGAGTTCAATCTCATGCAAGCGCGGGTTGTCAGCCGCCGTGTCTGGCCCGGTATCGAGTGTGGTGAGCGAGAATGGAAGCGCCTCACCACTGATCCGGGTATCACCCATATAATTGATCACCACCGGCGCGCGGCTGGCGACCGGATCACTGGCGATGGCTGTTGCTCGCGCTTCTTTAGCGGCGACCAGGTGGCTGGGTAGGTCGCCTTTGAGGCTAGAGGTATTGATCACCGTTTGGTCAAACCGGGTGAACCAGCCTACCGCTTGGGTCAGGTCTAAATCTCCCTGGTCTCGACCATGGCGCTCCAAGTCAACGGTCAAGGCTGGTTGCTGATGCCAGGTGCTAAGCGCTTCTGTAGACGCGGCGAACAGCACATCCTCGGTATTGGTGCCGTAGGCATGGTGAGTATGGTGCAGCAGGCGTTGGGTATCGGCCTTTGATAGTTGGCCTTGCACCGTTACTTGATCGCCAAAACAGTTACTGGCATCGGGTTGGCTCAAGGGCAGGTTCAGCGCCGCCTTACCTGGATCAGAGGCATCCGCTTTGGTTCCTCGCTTCCGCTGGTCTTCTTCAATGGCGGCGTGTAGCGCCATGGTGTCGGAGGATGCCGACGCCTCACCGGGTGTGGTTAGCTCACGGGCTAGGCTATCGAGCAATAAACGCCAGGAAACTCCGTCGACCACAAAATGATGCGCGATGAGGATCAAATGTCGACCGGTCAACGCCGCCCCGATCAATGGCCCATGGGTTAGGCTGAGTTGCCTGCGCAGTTTAGTGGCCAAGGCCGTGATCGTCTCATTGGCTGATGCCTCAATCCAGGCAAGCAGCGGGGCGTGCTGATCAGAGCGCAATGTTTGTTGCCAGCCACTCTCTCGCTTGCTGAAGCACAGCTTGAAAACCGCATGGGGTGACAGCGCGCGTGTGAGAGCCGCGTGAAGATCAGCTGGCGGGATATCCTCATGGCATTCAAGAACCAGAGACTGAGTGAAATGGTTTGGTACCGGTGGGTTGTGCGATAGGAACCACCGTTGCATGGCGCTGAGTGGTAGGGGGCCGTCCGGTAGCGGTTGGCTTGCATCGACCGCCGCGTTGTCCGAATTATCGGCACGGGTAATCAGGGTGCTCAATCCGGCAATAGTTGGGTGCTCGAACAGACCACGCACGGGCACTGACCATCCGGCTTTCTTCAGCCAGTTGGCCACTTCGATCACAGCGATTGAATCCCCCCCTAGGGCAAAGAAATTCTGATCGCGCCCGATGATGCGATAGTTCAAAGTCCTCGCCCAGGCATCATGCACCGCCTTTTCGGCCTCACCTCTGGGGCCGTCCTGTGCGGGGTCGATGGCGTCCTGGTCATTGAGGGTGGGCACCAACGGGTGCAAGGCCTCGTGATCCAACTTGCCATTGGGGGTGCGCGGGAAATCATTGAGCACCACCAATTGCGTGGGCACTAAAGCAGCTGGCAGGGTTTGGCTTAGCCGGTCGAGGATGGCGTTTGTATCTGGCGCCCCATGATCGGTCATCTGGTCTTGCGCGACGTCACCGCGGCGCACAAAACCAACCAGGCGCGGGCGGCCCTGACCCTCATGGCGTAAGACCGTGGCTTCCAGAATGCCTGGCTCTTGGGTCAAGAGTGCTTCGATCTCACCGGGTTCGACCCGCACCCCGTTGATTGAGAGCTGATTGTCCCGCCGGCCCATAAATAACAGGCTGCCATCGGTGCGTTGCTGAACCTGGTCACCCGTATCATAGAGCCGCGTGTTGGCATGCGTGCCTAAGGCTGCGCTATCGGGTGATGGCATAAACCGTGCGGCAGTTTCGGCTGGTAAATTCAGATAACCGCGGGCAAGGCCAATACCGCCGAGCCATAGGCTGCCGGTAACCCCCGGTGGTACTGGTGTGCCATGGGCGTCCAATACCCGTACGATCACGCCAGGCAATGGCAGGCCAATCGCTGGTTGGTCATGGGGGCCGGTGGCGATATGCGCTGTGGCGCAGACGGTTGCTTCGGCGGGACCATAGGCGTTGATCACCCGCCGGTTCGGTGTGTGCCAGCGCTCGATAATCCCTGGTGGGCACGCCTCGCCCATGGCAACAACGGTACTTAGTCCCGGCACTGCGGTGGGGTCTAAGGCGGCCAGTAAAGACGGCACAAGGGTGACGGTGGTGACACCGGCGCGGTCGATGAACCCTTCGAGTGGTGCACCTGGCTGGCGCTCGGTCGCATTGGGGATGGCGATGGCCGCACCCGTCGCTAACGGGATTAGGGTTTCACCAATGGCGGCGTCAAAAGCCGGTGAGGCGAAATTCAGCATTCGCTTACTGGGTTGTAAGTCAAAGAGCTTGCTATGCGCTAAGGCCAGATTGGGCAGTCCCTGATGCTCGATGGCGACTGGCTTGGGCTGACCTGTGGAGCCCGAGGTGAAAACCAGATAGGCCAAATCATCCGGCCTGATGACCGGAAGCGGGCTAAACATGCGTGTATCACCCGGCCCTCCATCAAGCGCAGCAGGAGTAACCATGGGTTTATCAACGGATGACAAGATTTGGTGGTCGTCGGTGATAACCAGGCAGGTGTCAGCAGCGTTTAGCGTAGGTTTGAGCCGTCCGATCGGGTGTTCGGGATCCAAGGACACGAAGGCCGCACCCGCGCGCAATATGGCAAGCTGGGCAGTGATGGCTTCAGCCGAGCGCGGCAAGATCACGGCCACAATATCGCCCTGGCGAACGCCGTTCTGGCGTATGGCATGGGCCCAATGTTCGGCTCGTGCCCATAACGCGCCATATGTTGTGCTGTGACCGGCTGATAGGATCACCGGATCACCAGGCGCTTGCTGCTGGCGTGCGTCTATCAGATCAAGAATGGTCTCACCATCCTGACTCAGGGCGGGGTGGTCATTCTCATGCACCTCGTTGGCAAGCCGCACATCCATCGTACGCCAAGCCGCGCTTGGCTTACGAAGCAAGTGATCTAGTAACGTGAGATACCGGGCCCAAAACGCCATGATCCGCTGATGATCAAACAAATCCTCACGATAGGTGATAAGCGCATCCACGCCATGGGTTGTGCTGGTCTCTGTAGGTGACAACACAAAGGCCAAGTCTTGGGCTACACGTTGTGGTAAGGGCGTGACATCATTGATCCTGGCATCACCAAGACGCGGCAAGGCACCGGGCATGTTCTGGACCGTGAACAACACCTCAAAAGCCGGTGTTGATAACAATCCGTCTGTGATTGTTTTCTCTAAGCTTGCTTGCTGAGCGGTCAGCACGGTGGTTTTAACCGCTGCCACAAGTGCGTGGAAATCGCTATGTGTTGGCAGATCACTGCGTAACACCATGGTATCGATCAAGCACCCCACGGCCTGCTCATCGGCCACGTCTCGTCGGGTTGATACGGGCGAGCCGATGGCGAAGTCTTCCTGACCGGTATGTTTCGATAACAGCACCTGCAAACCAGCCATGAGCACCACATAAGGTGTGCTCCCATTTGCTTGGGCAAAGCTGTTAATCTGGTGCCATAAAGGCGCCGGTATCTGACCCTGATAATTGCCGGCCTGTGGGTTCAGCTGTGCCCCGCGTGGCCGGTCGGTGGGCAAGGCTAAAGCCGGTGGGGCGGTGGCTTCGTCACCTGTCTTGTTAGATGGCAGCGATGGCGCGATGGGTGCCGGGGTATGGGCCGGGTTATGAGCCAGGCCATGGATTGTGGCAGCAAGCGGCTCAAGCGTGGCTGATCCCTCGCGGCAATGCTGATCGTAAGCGGTGGCAAGGTCAGCCCATAACAACCCAGCTGACCAGCCATCACAGATGATGTGATGGGCGGTTAACACAAGCTGGGTGCTGTCCGGGCCAAGGGTCAGTAGCTGCGCGCGGCAAAGCGGTGCGCAGCTCAGATCAAAGGGCTGGACCGCTTCGGCTTTCGTCAGCGCTTCGGCCATGGCCTCATCTTGCAGATCCAGGCGGGCAAACGGGATACACGCTGTGTCGTCACGCTGGGCTGTCACCACCCCGTTGGTTTCAATAAAGCGGGTCTGAAGCGCCGGATGACGGGCGGCCACAGCCTGCAAAGCGTAGTTCAGCGCGTCTTGGTCCAGTGGCCCATCGATCCGCAGGGCCATTTGCACATTGCCAAGCCCGGTATCACCCACACTCTGGTGCTGGGTCCAAAAGACCTGTTGGGCAGGGGATAAGGCCGATGAATCACTAGCGGTCGTTGGTGCGACTGGAATGTCCTTTGCCCCATCGCCCTGCCATTGTTGTTTGAGCTGTTGTGCGAGGTCTTTGAGGCGCGGGTATTCGAACAGGGT
>JBCCBF010000236.1:0-4660 GCA_039814445.1 Pseudomonadota bacterium | reverse complement strand
GCAGGACTCGAACCTGCAACCGTCGGATTAGAAGTCCGGCGCTCTATCCAGTTGAGCTACGGGGCCGTCACACGACAATACGATGCGTGAGATTAACGCGCCGGTCTATCGGTTCTGAAATTATCGCCGTAATTCTTTGGGACAACACGGCGCTCGTGGGATTTGTCGACCGTATAGGTCCAGCCCTTTTCCTCGGCGAACCCGACCGCCTCTTCCTGGCTGTTAAACTTTAGCCGCACCTGGTTCAGGGTATCGCCAGCCATAGTCCACCCCATCAAGGGTTCGGGCTGACGTGGGCTTTCCACCTCATACTCCAGCAACCAATGTTTCAGCTTACCGCGACCGGATTGCATGGTGCTGCGCGCGGGTTGATAGATACGAACAGCGGAAATGGCGTCTTTGGGAAGCATGGGAAACCATGTGTTTTCGAAGATAATAATCGTGTCACCACTATACGCCGAACGCACAACCAGGCGACAAAAATCCGTGATAAGACGGCAATTTTACAGATGAGTTGTAAACAAAGGCTTGGCCGTGGGCGGGGCCAAATAACATGGTCGGGGCGCCCAGATTCGAACTGGGGACCTCATGTACCCAAAACATGCGCGCTACCAGGCTGCGCTACGCCCCGATACCATGTGGATGACGGGCATACACCAGCCGGGCACACGGGTAAAGTATCCAATTGACGAAAAACCGCAGATGAGACGTTCTGTCGACGCATATCCCGTACGCCACATTAACCCGCGCCCGATCGATACACGGCAAACTAATCAGCAAACAGAGGATGTAGGACCCGGTCACCGACCCGAATATCCCGCCGGTCCGTTTCACCCCCGGCTAATTCCAAAACGGCGATGACCTCGGCGGTCGACGAGATCGATTGTTCAGAAAGCGGAACAGCGCGCGCGTGAATGTCGCTGATAATGCCATCTGCTTTGATGAACAAAAGATCAAGCGGCACCAATGTGTTCTTCATCCAGAACGACGCTATTTTCGGCGCATCAAACGGAAACAACATGCCACGATCACGCGGCGCTTTTCGGCGATACATCATACCCACGGCTTGTTCACGCGGCGTAATAGCCATTTCAACGGTAAAATCATGGCGCTGGCCGGTTTGGGTTTTGACCACCAGGGGTTCTTCCGCCAGTCCCGTTTGGGGCCGGGCGTCAGAGTATTGGCTTTGAATATACTCAGCCTGGGCCACTGACACCGGTGAGCCGATGGCGAGGCCTGCCAATGGCCAGCCTAGCACGACAAAACAGAGCAAGCCGCCGATAAAACGGCGTTTAAGATGCCAAAGTCTGTTCAACCGCATATTTAATCTCATCACGTATGGGCCGTTCTTCTGATGCTGGATCCACCAAGGTTGTGAACCAATGGGCTGGCGCGTTCTTGGCTAGTCGGTGCTGCCAGCTTACCTGGCGTAAGATATCCTCAGCGGCTGGGGGGAGTATAGAGGGCATCTCACATTTCATGATCACGCCCCAGACACCAGCCCAGGCGCGTGCCAACGTCCATGGGTTATACCCACCCCCACCCAGCATCAAGATACGTGGGCTGAGCGGCAGCAAGCTGGCAATGGCTTGCCAATAGCTATTATTCGTAAGCGCCAGGCCACTCATGGGATCATCGGCCAGGGTATCGCACCCGCCCTGGATCACCAGCGCCTCAGGCTGCCAGGCTTGGAGCAGCGGGATAACAGCCTGGGTCACCACATGGGTGAACTCAGCATCATGCAGCTTTTTGGGCAGTGGTATGTTCCGGGCCAAACCCCCTGCCCGGTCATCTAACGCCCCGGTTTGCGGCCACCGCCCTTGTTCATGCAAGGAGATGGTGAACACTCGGTGATCATCATGGAAAGCATCCTGGACCCCGTCACCGTGATGGGCATCCAAATCCACATAGGCGATCTTTGATAGCCCCTGACGGCACAGGGCGAGAATGGCGAAAACCGGGTCATTCAAATAACAGAAACCACTGGCTCGCGCCTTGCGCCCATGATGGGTACCACCCGCCACGTGGTGAACAACCCCACCATCGCGGAGCATCTGGGCGGCCATAATTGATGACCCACACGCCGTGGCTGGCCGGTCGAACATCTCGGGGAAAACCGGGTTCTCCATACGCCCCAGGTTATAACGGTGGCGATCATCATCGGTGGCGTGCTGGGTGGTTTGCACCCGTTTGAGGGCTGCCAGGTAATCTGGGTCATGGAACCAGACTAGCTCATCATCCGTGGCGATCCGGCCTTCAACAAACTGATCATCAGGCAACCAACCCAAGGCGCGGATAAGATCAACCGCCGTGGAAACCCGGGGGATCGACAGCGGGTGTTTTGGCCCATAACGCGAGTGCCGGTAAATGTCATGACTGATGAGCCGTGGGCGATCCAGCGCCGAGGGCAGCTGATCTATGGCAGGCGCTGGCTGTTTGAAACTATCGGGATCAACACGAAACATCACTCTGATGTTGCTTTCCCGCGCGGTTCTTCAAGACCGCGGTATGGGCTTATGCGCCCGCTCCCCACCAACTCAAGTAGAAGCGCACTAACGCACCCATCATGATCGTCACATGCCCCTCGAACACCATCATAGATTGCGGGAATGAGTTGCGAGGGATTAGGCACAGCTTTAGGTTCAAGGCTTGATCTTCATCAGCAGGCGACAGGCTCATGCCGTTAAAAAATATCCTTCTGCACATGGCCAATGACGACCACCACAGCGAACGGCTGAAAGTGGCCATACGCCTGGCGCAACACTATGACGGCCATATTCACATCTGCTACTTCACCCAACCGCAGAGCATGCCCGCCGCGGTCACGGGGCGCGGTGCATCCTATGTGTATTTGCAAGAAGCCACGGCCATTGCCCATGAAAAAGCCGAGCAGCTAAACGAAGAGATCGAGCGCGAATGCCACAACCTCAGCTGGTCATTTGAGACGCTGGAAGAAGACCATGTGGATGCCATGGCCCGACGCAGCACCTTGGCCGATCTGGCCATTGTCAGCCAAAGCCACCAGGCGCTCAAAACCGACCGCGTCTGCTTGCACCTCCCAGATCGCCTGACCCTAGTCGCGTCCTGCCCGACCCTGGTGTTACCGGTGGAGACATCCACTGATTTTACCGGCAAGCATTTGATGCTGTCTTGGAAGGCGAAGCGCGAAGCCAGTCGCGCCTTACGTGACAGTCTGGGCCTCATGCGGGATGCCGAACAGGTGTCGATCGCCATGCTGTATCGACGTGACACGGAAAAAGACGTGATGGCCGAATCAAAACGCGCCAAGCAATTCTTGTCGAACCACGACATTGATGCTGAGATTCATCTGGTCCCAGCCCACCGTACCCGGGGGAATGGTAGCCCACTGTTAAACTTGGCCGAGCAAATCAAGGTCGATGGCATCATCATGGGGGCTTACAGCCATTCCCGGTTCCGTGAGCAAATATTGGGCGGCATGACCTATTACATGCTGCATCACACGGATATCCCGCTGATCATGTCCCATTAAATTGGATACATACCCAGCCATGAATAGGTGAGCAATGAACTGGAATTTGGCCGGGCAAATGGCCATCAGTTGATCAGGAAAAAAGCCGCTGGAGCGTTTGCTCAACAGCGGCTTTTCCGTAGTACAGGCCTGGTTGGTCGGCCTTGAACACACCAGGGTTACCTGGCTGTTCCGTGATGCGCGTTACGCGCTTAGGAGGCTGCTCCCATGCCGCGACACCACATCAAAACCAACCGAACCAAAACATTTACCACTAGACATCGGATCACCTCCTTTCAGTCATTAACGACAATTACCTCTATAAGATAAGTCGAGATGACTTATTCACCAAGCAAGAATTAGCAAAAATCGCTTATCAAGCAGGCATCACAGGAAGAAGATCACACTGACCACACCAAAGAGCGGCATCAGGAACACCACGGACCAACCGATATACCCAAAGAAGCTAGGCATTTTCACGCCCCGCTCTTCGGCTATCGCGCGCACCATGAAATTAGGTGCATTACCAATGTAGCTGACCGCCCCCATGAACACAGCGCCCGCCGATATGGCCAAAAGCGTGCGCGCTTGTTCAGTCATCAACACCTCAGGATCACCCCCTGCCGTGTTGAAAAACACCAGGTAGGTAGGCGCGTTATCCAAGAAGCTGGAAAGAATCCCGGTCAGCCAGAAATACGCCATGTTGTTGGGCTGACCATCAGTGCTAACGGCTGAGACGATGACCCCAAGGGGGCCCGTCTCGCCCGCCTTCAACATGGCGATGGCAGGAATGATGGTGATGAAAATACCGGCAAACAGCTTGGCGACCTCAATGATCGGAAACCAGGTGAACGCATTGCCTTGCCGTGCTTCTTTTGAGGTGATGGCCAACGATAATAGTGCGATGGCGATCAACAGGACATCACGCACGATGTTCTGGAGCGCCACCTCGGTATGATAGACGTCAAAGCTGATGCCCGGCTTCCAAATGCCGCTCATCAACACGGCACCGACCACCGCCCCAATCAGCAGAATGTTTACCTTACCTTGTAAGGCCAGCTTCACCCGCTCATCTTCTGGGGGCAAGGCTGGCATGGGTTCCTCGGCCAACCAGGGGAAACTCCAGTAACTGCTTGATATCCCGCGGCAAAGCCCGGTCCTCAAAGAGCT
>JBCCBF010000036.1:0-14126 GCA_039814445.1 Pseudomonadota bacterium | reverse complement strand
AATCGATCTTCCCAGCCTCTGCCAGGGCTTTTACCTTGTTGACGCTATCGGGATGGCCGCGGAAACCATCACGGTGATGAACCAAGGTAATTTTCTCGGCTAGGGGCTGCAGGTTGATGGTCCAATCAAGGGCGCTGTCACCGCCACCGGCAATCAACAGGTTACGTCCGCGGAATTGTTCCATTTGCCGGACAGCGTAGAAAACACTCTTGCCTTCATACTCTTCTAAACCTTGTAGGGGAGGGCGCTTGGGCATGAAGCTGCCACCACCCGCGGCGATAAATATCGCGGGCGCTTCCATGGTGGTGCCGGCATCCGTCACCACACGCCATTTGGTGTCATCCTCAGTTCGTTGGAGTTCCACCACCATTTCATTGAGATGTAGCGTGGGCTCAAACGGTTTGATCTGTTCCATCAGCCGATCGGTCAGTTCCTGACCGCTGATCACCGGATAGGCGGGAATGTCATAGATTGGCTTTTCTGGGTAAAGCTCGGCGCATTGGCCGCCCGGCTTGTCCAAGATGTCCACCAGATGGGCTTTAAGATCGAGCAAGCCCAATTCGAAGACGGCAAATAAGCCCACCGGCCCCGCCCCGATGATGATCACATCGGTCGACAGGGTCTCGCCAGCTGAAATATCCGCAGGGGTTGTCATCTTGTTCATCGCTTGTTGCCTGGTGTTCAGGTCCCTTAGGGGCCTTAAATTATTACACTGAAATCCATGACGCCAGGTGTGACGGGGCTGCGAATGATTGTCAATTATTGCCCGCTGCTTTGCGCTGTTTTGTGACAGGCATGCGCAGGGTTATGGGGTGAGGTCAGGGGCTTATGCGCCTCGCTTAAAACTATGCTAAGAATTACAGGCTTCAAACATGGCGCGTTTCTGCGCCGTCGCATCAAAGACAATACAGGTAGGGATTGATGGCTGAATGGTGGATTGCCTCCCATGACGGGGTGGCTGGGCCTTTTGACACGCAAACGGCACGGGCGCAGGTGAAACAAGCGCCATACTCATGGGTTTGGCTGAACGGCAAAACGGTGTGGCGCCCCGCCCAGAAAATTCGCGCGGTACAAGCCGTGGATGAACAAGGCGTTCCCATTCCAATCCCTGATGCCGCCGCCATGGCACCCAAGCCCGATGATCCGCCCAGTGGCGCTGATCTACCCCCCGGTTTTGATGCCGGCATTTCACGGGGTGACCGTGACCTCAATGTGGAAACAGCATCGGGTGGCTTTGGCGCTGATGGGGTGACCGAAGGCATTGACTTCCGGATTGTGGGCAAGGAAATGCAATTCGTTGAGATCGAACTCGACCCGGGTGAAAGTGCGATCGCGGAGGCTGGGGGCATGATGTACAAGGCCCCCCAAGTCGAAATGCAAACCATCTTTGGTGATGGCAGTAATCAAGAAGATGGCTTTATGAAAAAAGCCTTTGGTGCCGTGGGCCGCGTGATGACTGGGGAAAGCCTGTTCATGACGGTGTTTAGCAACACGGCAGGGACGGGTAAGGCCCATGTGGCGTTTGGTGCGCCCTATCCTGGGAACATTGTGGCGGTGAATTTGGAAGAGCTGGGTGAGCCCCTGATTGCCCAGAAAGATAGCTTCCTAGCCGCGTCAAAGGGTGTGAAAGTGAGCATCCATTTCCAGCGAAAAGTACTGACCGCCTTGTTTGGTGGTGAAGGCTTTATCATGCAGAAGCTGGAGGGCGATGGCTGGTCATTCCTGCACGCTGGTGGCTCAATCATTCGCAAGGATCTCGCACCGGGTGAGGAGCTGCATGTGGATACCGGGTGTGTGGTTGGCTACACCGCAAGCTGTGGTTTTGAGATTATGCAAACGGGCGGTGTTAAAACCATGCTGTTCGGCGGTGAGGGGTTGTTCTTCGCCAAGTTGCAAGGCCCTGGTACCGTCTGGCTGCAAAGCTTGCCATTCTCCCGTTTGGCGCGTCGGATGTTCGCCGCGGCCCCTCAAGGCGGCGGTCAGCATCGTGGCGAGGGCTCAGTGCTCGGCCAGCTTGGCGGGCTGCTTGATGGTGATAACGGCTAATCGGCACGTAAAAGAGCTTGCACAGGTAAACGGGCTTGGCGTGCGTCAGGCCCGTTTTTTGTCGCGTTGCCGTTTCTCATAGGCCTCGGGGCCGAACACGATCGTCTCTTGCTGGGCAATATAGGTGCCGAGCTGTTCAACCTTATTATCCCGCAAACAGGCGCGCACGGGATCGCCAGGATTATCCGGTTCGGTGAACAAGAACCGGACAAAAGGCCCCCAAGAACGCAAGGTTTGGTGTAGCACACAGACCAAGCCATCGGCCAAGAGCTGGGTGGCCCGGTTACCCAGGGCCAATTCAGCCACCTGGATGATGGCGTTGAGGGTCTCTTCAATCGACCCGGCATGCATGGTGGTCAACACCAAATGACCAGAGGTGGCGGCGCGTAACACCTGGTTTGCCGCATCGGGCGAGCGAATTTCACCGACCAGCAGATAACGCGGGTGCCATCGAAGGGCGGATTTCAAGCCAATCGCCCAGTCAGAATCCTTATCCACTTCGGTTTGGAAGCAATAGCCCCCTTCGCCGTGTTCGCCTTGCAGTTGATATTCAACCGGATCCTCAAGAGTGTAGGCCAAGTGCCCGTAATGCTTTAGGAAATAGCTTAAGAGTGCGGTGCAGCTTGTGGTTTTACCATGACCGGTTGCCCCGGACACGATGACTAAACCTGTACGTTTGCCCAACCCTTCAAGATGCGGAATCAGTTGCGGGTTAAAGCCTAGCTCTGACAGGGACGGCACATCATCCGACACTCGCCGTAATGCTGTCCAAACCTCACCGTTTGAAATCTTCCGGCGGGCACCACGCAGCCGCATACCATCATGAATGACGCTATAATCATCTTTTTGGATCGCCGTGATCTGTTCACGCAGGCGCTCCAAATCTTCGCGGTAGGCTTTTGGTACCAACAGGTTCCCTTGCCGCATGCCTTTTTTTGCCACCGGGCAGAATCTGGCTTCGCCTTCGGCATCCAACCGTAAATAGAGGTCAACAAAGGGTAGGGATCGGATACTACGTTGATTGGCCCCAAGGTTGAGACCTGAATCAGAAGCTTTGCTGCGCTTGCCGCCAGCCTGGTCAGCGCCAAATTTTTCCCGGTCGATTTTCAGCGTTGGCCGGTTGCTGCGGACCGCTGCTTTTGCCTCACCCTGCTTGGCTTTTTTGTTGCCATTGCTGTTACGCAGGAGGGCACCACGGCGCCGGTCGTTTTTCGGCGTATTGATGACGCGCGAGGCGTTCTCAGTCACCCGTTTGGATGTCGGAGTGCCGGCAGGACTCTTGCCCAAATTACCAGTGGGCTGGGCAGTCGTTCCAGGAGAGTGTCGCTCGTCGGGCGTTGTCATATCTTTATACCTACCATGAACATAGGCTGTGTTCGAGTGCGTTTAGAGACGCTCATGCATTTGTGCTCAGGTATGGGTGGCGGCTTTGCCATAGTGGATGACCCTGGATATCCGTCTATTCAAGGGCGTAAACGTTCCCATTCCGTAAATGCCATCATGATATGATACAGGCTGCTGGCCGGGATGGTGGTGGATACTGGTCGGTCATGCTGATCAATGCGGTCATTCCATAATCCCGTTTGCTGATCCAGATAATGGTGGAACAAGACCATTAGACCGTGATCAGCCAGGGCCGCGCGATCCGCATCTTCTGCCTGTATCAGGCTAGCCTTTATCATCTCGGTTTGTGGCCATAACCGGGCCCCGCGTTCCGGGTTGCTGCCATCGGCCTGTGCGTGATCAATCGCCAGGCTGTGTTGGTTCGTTGGGCGCAGACCATGGTTTTGTGCCCAGGCAAACAGCTTGGCGCCATAATCCGTAGTTAACCGCGTGCTCTGGGTTTGCTGGTATTGGTCGAGTAACCAAACCCATTCGAAATGATGGCCCGGTTCCCGCACCCCCCCGGATGCGCCTGCATCAGGCTGCCAATCATCGGTAAAATACTCGCCCAAAGATCCCGATTGTGCGTCGAAGAAATGCTGTTCAAACAGCCCAATCATCTGGCGCGCGCGTGCAAGCATGGCGGTATCGCCAGTCCCTGCATAAAGTGTTAGGAACGCTTCGAGCAAATGCATATGCGGGTTTTGGCGGCGGGGCAGGGCATGATGGTCGGTAAAGCCCTGCCCACCATCCGTATGGCAGTCCTCGTGATAACCGCTATTGGGGGCTGCTATGTGCTGGTCTAGGAAGGCCAAGGTTTTATCGATCCAGGGCTGTACCGCATCAAAGCCAAATGCCTTGCCGTACCAGGCGAGGGCAAACAGCATGAAGGCGTGGTCATAAGCATCACGGCGATCGTCAAGCACCTGGCCCTCAGGGGTCAGGCGATGCACCCAGCCGCCATGATCCTGGTCCCAACCATAGGTGATTAGAAACGCCAACCCGGCCTGGGCGCGTTCGGCCCATCGTGGGTCCTTGGTCAGATGATAGGCATGGCTGAACACGTAAGTTTGCCGGGCCTGTACCCGCAACCGGGTTGGTGCTGCCAGCTGTGGTGTGCCGCGCGCATCCAGGCATTCAACGAAACACCCCGCCGCCTGGTTGAATCCGGTGCTGGCCCAGACGGGAAGCGCTGTATCGATCAACCATTCTAATGGCTTGGCGGGTGGTGCGCTTGGCGTGATCTGAACAATCGTGGTCATCGGTGGTTAATAGCAACTCGTCGGCGGGTTATGCATGGATGGTGAGGGCGGCTCTCATGGCGAGGATTGCACCGGTGAGGCCATCAGCGTACACGGAGGCAGGCACCAGAAAATAGGGTGCACCATTCTGGTCCATGGTTTTTTCATCCACTGCGGAGGCTGCGTAACACGATGTCATCCACTTCGCCACTGAGTTCTCTCTCGCCTTCCTTATCTGTGCCCCCAGACCTGCTGCGCCATGACGCTAGCCGCACAAAAGTAGGTTTGGCCCTGGGCGCGGGTGCCGCGCGGGGCTGGGCGCTTATCGGTGTGTTGCGGGCCTTGGAAGCGGCGGGGTTGAAGCCTGACATCATCGCCGGCACCTCAATTGGCGCCATCACGGGGGCTGCCTATGTCACCGGCCAGCTCGATGGGCTTGAGGCCTATGCCCGTAAGTTGCGCATGCTTGATATGGTGGGCTTGATGGATGTGACCCTATCGCAAGGGGGCCTTGTCGCCACGGACCGTATTGCTAAAGAATTACAGCTGAGCATCGCCGATATGGCGATTGAGGAAGTGCCCATTCCGTTTGCCTGTGTGGCGACGAATCTGGCCAGCGGGCGTGAGGTCTGGCTGGATAAAGGGCCGATCAAATCAGCCATCTGGGCCTCAGCGGCCTTGCCGGGTTTGTTACCGCCGATCCAGCGGGATGACCGGTGGCTTGTGGATGGCGCTTTGGTCAATCCCGTGCCGGTATCAGTATGCCGCGCCATGGGGGCTGATATTGTGGTGGCGATTAACTTGAATGCTGATTTGTCCAATTTGCCCCGGCTGGAAAAAGCCGAAGGCCGGGCCACCGATAGTAATGAGCAAAAAGAAAGCCGGAGCTGGCTGCAAAACAGCATGGCCGGTGTGTTTGGTGACCGTGGCATCGCGTGGTTGGATAATGTCACCAGTAAACGCAACCCGCGGCCAAACCCCTTAGAGGTGATGGTCGGATGTACCGATATTTATCAAGATCGCATGTCACGAACCCGATTGGCTGCTGACCCACCCGATGCCCTGATCGAACCACCCTTGGGTGCCTTTAGCGCGCTCGACTTTCAAAAGGCTGGTGAGATGATTGAGATCGGGCATCGTCACACCACGGCGATGCTACCGGTTATTCAACAGGCGTTAGAACGCTTCCAAAACCACTAAGAACACGTTATGCCACGCCCATGACGGGACAAATTATTCTTTGGGCGGCGGTCACGATTGCGGCGGTGATCTGGCTTTATATGCTGGTGGGTCATGGCCAATTCTGGCGCGCGGACCAACGGCTTGATGCCGATAACCCACCGGCTTTCCCACCCTTGCGCGACGGGGATTACCCCGCTGTGATAGCACTTGTGCCCGCCCGGAATGAGGCAGACGTGATCGCCCAAAGTATTGGGTCAATCCAGGCGCAAGATTACCCCGGCAGCTTGTCGATCGTGGTGACCGATGATGCTAGTGAGGATGGCACGGGCGATGTTTTGCGAGGCTTGGGATCCCCCAAACATAGCCTGGACGTGGTGGCTGGCACCGGGCCGCAGGCAGGCTGGGCTGGTAAGCTTTATGCCCTCCACCAGGCTCGACATCAGGCATTAGCAACCCACGGTAAACCCGTTTACTGGTGGCTTACCGATGCGGATATCGCCCATGATCCTGGCGCGCTAACCCGGCTCGTCACCCAGTCCGAGGGCGGTGGTCATGATCTGGTGTCCACCATGGTGAGGTTGCGGGATGATGGTCGTTGGCCCGGGCTTATGATCCCAGCGTTTATTTACTTCTTCCAGATGCTCTACCCTTTCCGCCTGATCAATAAGCCCACCCATCCCATGGCGGGGGCCGCTGGCGGTTGTGTCTTGCTGCGGGCTGATGCGTTAGAGCGCGTGGGTGGCTTTGACGCCTACCGGGATGCGTTGATTGATGATTGCAGCTTGGCACAGGTGGTCAAGAAAACCGGCGGGAGCCTGTGGCTTGGGTTGAGCCAGACGCAACACTCGATCCGGCCCTATGAGGGGTTGGGCGAGATTTGGCGCATGGTGAGCCGCAGCGCGTTTACCCAGCTTAACTACAGCGTCCTGCAGCTGCTCGGCACGTGCATTGGTATGGGGCTTGTGTTCATGGCAGCACCCTTGGCCACAGGGGTCGGTATGGCCCAAGGATTAATCCTGGGGGATTGGCTCTTGGCAGTAGCTGGTCTGACGGTCTGGGCCATGATCGCGGGGGCGTATGTGCCGATGCTACGATGGTATGAAAGGCCCTTATGGGAAGCCTGGTTGCTTCCTATGGTGGCTTTTTTCTATACTTTAATGACACTAGACAGTGCCCGCCGCCATTGGCAGGGGCAGGGCGGCACCTGGAAAGGCCGCCATCAAGCTGGCGAAAACACTACCAAAACGGTCGGATCCCTATGACCATGGCGACAGCCAAACCCGCCGCAATGGCACAAGACAGCGTGGTCATCACGCCGTCCGGTAAGAATGCGTCGACCGAGAATTTTCCGGTCGGCTCTTTGTTGATCGCCCGGCGGCATCGCCCCCATGTGATGGCGTTTTATGCGTTTGCCCGGGCGATTGACGATATCGCCGATAGCCCAGACTTACCAGTTGATGAAAAGATAGCCCGGCTTGATGGCTTCGCTGCGGCGGTGACCGGTAACAAGCCGGATGATGCGGCCTATGCCATCGGGCATCGCTGTCATGTCATGCTTCAACGCACGGGCATTACCCCCCAGCATTGCTTGGATCTCATTGATGCTTTCCGACAAGATTCGACCCAAGGCCGCTATCAAAGCTGGGACGAGCTGATCGATTATTGCAACCGCTCGGCGTCACCCGTGGGGCGGTTTCTATTGGATTTGCATGGTGAGGACCCGGCGCTATACGCGGCCTCTGATCCCTTATGTAACGCACTGCAAGTGATCAATCATTTGCAAGATTTGGCCGAAGACTACCGTGAGATTGATCGGGTTTATGTGCCCGAACCCTGGCTCCATGATGCCGGGTTGGATGTGAGCGTGATGGCCGCGCCTACAATGCCGCCCGGGTTGCGCCAGATCGTTGACCGGATGCTCGATGGTACTGATGCGCTTTTAGAAAAATCGGCCCGGTTGGCGGGGGCGATGAAAGACCGGCGTCTGGCCATGGAAACAGCCGCTATTCAGTCGCTTGCCGAACGCCTATCCCGGGAGTTACGTGGGCGTGATCCCCTGGCTGAACAGGTCAAGCTTGATAAGGTACAAATGCTGGTGACCGCTCTGGCGGGTACGGTTTTTAAGGGCGGCCTGTTCGGTCGCCGCCAGCGGGCAGATCAGCGGGCAGAGTAGGCGCAAGGCAGGGCCATGACAGATACAACACTCACCACTCCCGTGCCTGATGAGCACCAGGATCTAGAACCAGAACAACAAGAGGCCCTGGCCAATTGCGTTGATGATTGGTTCACCGTTGAGCGCGCGCGGGATTATGTGCAATCGGTGGTGGCTAAATCAGGTACTTCCTTCGGCCCCGGTATGGCTATCCTGTCCCGGCCCCAGCGGGAGGCCATGTACGGCATTTATGCTTTTTGCCGGGATGTGGATGATACCGCTGATGATGCCGATAAACCCTGTGAAGAACGCTTGGAGCAGCTGGCCTTATGGCGGGCTGAGATTGACGCGCTTTATGGTGATGATCCCAATTGGTTGACCAGCCTTGCCCTGATGGAGCCGGTTTATCGCTTTGGCCTGCCCAAGGATGAATTCATCGCCATGATTGATGGCATGGCCATGGATGCTGCCGAGACAATGCGCGCGCCGAGCCAAGAGGAGCTAGCTTTGTACACGCGCCGGGTGGCGGGTTCCGTGGGCGTGTTGTCCATGCATGTGTTTGGCGCGAGCGATGATCATGCGATCCGTTTTGCCACCACCCTGGGTGATGCTTTCCAACTCACCAACATTTTGCGCGATATTGCCGAAGATGGCGTGCGGGGTCGGCTGTATCTGCCCCGCGAATTATTGGTCAAGCACGCTATCCCGGTGCCGGACACGGCCGACGCGGTAATGGCGACAATCCAGCACCCCAATTTGGGTAAAGTCTGCGCCGAGTTGTCCGATCAGGCCGCAGCTTACTATGAGGCCTGCCACACCATGGTGCGTGAGATCGATACAGCGTCGCTTCGCTCCATCCGGGTGATGTGGCGAATTTACGAACAATATTTGACCGATATGCGCAGCCGGGGCTGGGCAAAACCGCTTGAAACCATTCGTTATTCAAAAGCCAAAAAGCTGTGGCTGGCCGCCATGGGATTGCTCCGATAAATGCTAGCACCGCGCCATCAAGCAAGCCCGAGCGCCACGGCCGCTGAGGGGGTAACCCATATTGTGGGCGGGGGACTGGCGGGCCTGTCAGCCGCCGTTCATCTGACCAAGGCTGGCCATCGTGTGGCGGTGTATGAGCGCAGCACCCAAACTGGCGGGCGGTGCCGTTCCTACCATGACCAGGCGCTGGATTGCCTGATTGATAATGGCAATCATCTGATGATGACCGGCAACCGGGATGTGCGGTTCTTGGTTGATTTGGTTGGGGCACAAGACCGTTTTATCATCGGCGCACAGGCGGATTATCCTTTTATCGATTGCGCGACGGGCCAGCGGTGGACCATTGCGATTAATGATGGAAACTGGCCCGGGTGGTTGTTTGATCAAACACGCCGAGTGCCGGGGACATCGCTTTGGGACTACCGGGGCTTAATCGGCATTTTGATGGGTGATAAGCGCAAACCTCTGTTGGCCCATTTGGACGCAAGCGCACCGCTTTATCACAAGTTCTGGGAGCCTTTGATCCTCGCGGTGATGAATATTGAGGCTGGTCGTGCCGATACCGGTTTAATGCGCCAGGTGATGCACGAAACCGTCTTGAAGGGTGGTGAGTATTCCCGGCCGATGATTGCCCGTGAGGGGTTAGGGCCGGACCTGGTGCAACCCTTGGTCGATTGGCTTGAGGGTCATGGGGTTTGCGTCCAATACCGTCAAAATATCAAGAGATTAGCCATCAGCCATGGGCGGGTGATGGCGATCGAATTGGGGGGCGACGAGGGCATCGCCCTTGGTGACCAAGATCACATCATTCTGGCCACCCCACCGACCATGGCGGCCAAGCTATTGCCAAGCGTTACGACGCCGGAGGAGGGGGAGCCGATCCTCAACCTCCATTTCAAAGTGGCTGGCTTAACCGTGCCTGATGACTGGCCCGTGCCCATGCTGGGTTTGGTGAACAGCCTCGCCCAATGGGTGTTTGTCCGCGATGGCCTGGCCAGTGTTACCGTCAGCGCAGCCCGCGACTTGCCCAGCCAGAACCATGATGACCTCGCCACGGGTATTTGGTCGGAAATTCGTCAGCCCTTGGGGTGTGCTTCAATGCCCATGCCGGAGTACAGGTTGATCCAAGAGCGGCGGGCGACTTTTACCCAAACACCTGACAATGTGATCAAGCGTCCGGCCAGTGATATTGGCCTCGACAATTTGCGCTTGGCCGGCGATTGGACCGATACCGGCTTGCCTGCCACGATCGAAGGCGCGGTCCGCTCTGGTCGGTTAGCGGCACATTCATTAATGAGTGCTATGGTTTGACACGCTGACTTATTGCACTTTTGCAACAAATATGGCTTGTTCCCGGCGTTCGGGCGGCTTAAGCGAGTGTTGCGCTGCACACTGTCGGTTGTGATCGGCATAGTAGGGCGCAAGAATGCGGCAGTGCTGGCCCCCTGTTAGATAAGATGGTGTCTTAGGTATGGATGGTGATATGAGCGGAAATCGGGCCCTTAATCCCGTTACCGCCGATGACGTGCAGTTCGATACGGTCAACCACGCCTTGCTGGGCGGGGATCAGATGGATGTGTCTGGCCTTGATGACTTAATCGATAGCGCCGCCCAGGCCTTGCTCGGGGTTCAACAGGATGATGGCCATTGGGTGTTTGAGCTGGAAGCCGACGCCACAATCCCATCCGAATATGTTTTTCTGCGTCATTTTCTGGGGCAACCCGATAGTGATCTGGAACCATTGATCGGTAACTATCTGCGGGAAAAGCAGTTGGCCGGTGGCGGCTGGCCCCTGTTCCATGATGGCAAGATGGATATCAGCGCGTCGGTGAAAGCCTATTTCGCGCTTAAGATTATCGGCGACAGCCCCGATGACCCCCATATGGTCAAGGCCCGCAAGGCAATCCACGCCGCCGGTGGGGCCGAAAGTGCCAATGTTTTCACCCGCACCATGCTCTGCTTGTTTGGCCAGCTGCCTTGGCGGGCGGTCCCGGTCATGCCGGTTGAAGTTATGATGCTGCCGGATTGGTTTCCGTTCCATATGTCAAAGGTCAGCTATTGGTCGCGCACAGTGATCGCGCCTTTGCTGATTGTCATGGCGCTCAAGCCCCAGGCGAAAAATCCGCGTAACGTGGATATCCATGAGCTGTTTGTGCGCAAGCCGTCGACCATCCGTAACTTTAACACCAACCCCACGGGCTCATCCTTGGGCGAAGTCTTCGTGACCCTAGATAAGGTGCTGCAAAAGACCGAACCCCTTTGGCCCAAAGGCACCCGCCGCAACGATGCGATTGCCAAGGCCGAAGCCTTTATCCGTGAGCGATTGAACGGTGAGGATGGCCTGGGCGGTATTTTCCCAGCCATGGCCTTTGCGGTGATGGCTTTTGACGCCCTGGGCTATAAGCACGATCACCCCGATTTCCAAATCGCGCTCAAGAGTATTCAAAAGCTTCTGGTGATCGACCGCGATCAGAACCGCGCCTATTGCCAGCCGTGTTTATCGCCGGTGTGGGACACCTGTCTTGCGGCCCATGCGGTGCTGGAAAGCGATACCAAACAGGGCCGCAAAGCCGTGCAGGCCTCCCTAGATTGGTTGGCGGATCGGCAAATTCTTGACGTGCGCGGTGATTGGGCCGAACGCGCGAAGGGCGTTAGCCCCGGTGGCTGGGCGTTTCAGTATCGCAATGACCATTATCCCGATGTGGACGATACCGCAGTCGTGATGATGGCCATGCACCGCCACGATGCAAAGCGCTATGCAGAACCGTTAAGCCGGGCCACCACCTGGATATTAGGCATGCAAAGCAAACAAGGTGGCTGGGGCGCGTTCGACGTGGACAACACCCATGATTACCTAAACAGCATCCCGTTTGCCGATCACGGCGCGCTGCTTGACCCGCCCACCGCTGATGTGACCGCGCGTTGCCTGTCAGCCTTGGCGCAAATCGGGTTTGGCAGCCATCACCCGGTGATGAAGAAGGGCCTCGATTACCTCAAGCGTGAGCAAGAGAAAGACGGCTCATGGTTTGGCCGTTGGGGCGTGAATTATGTCTATGGTACCTGGTCGGTCTTGTGCGCTCTCAATGTGATGGGCGAAGACCCGAAAGAACCCTATATCCAGCGCGCCGTTGCTTGGTTGAAAGCCCAACAGCAGGATGACGGTGGTTGGGGTGAAGACTGCGCCACCTATTGGCAACAGCATCGTGGGCTGGTCAAAGGGTCGACACCCTCGCAAACGTCATGGGCGCTCCTAGGCCTCATGGCGGCGGGGGCCGTGGATGATCCTGCGGTGACCAAAGGCATTCAGTATTTGCAGGACGCGCCCAAAGCGGCCGATGGCGTTCGGTGGGAAGAAGAGCTGTATACCGGCGGCGGTTTCCCGCGGGTCTTCTATTTGAAATACCATGGCTATGCCGCTTATTTCCCCTTATGGGCCCTGTCACGATACCGCAATTTAATGGCGGGCAATGACAAGCACACCCCATGGGGCATGTGATCGGCCCTTAGCGGTCATACACTCCTTGAGAATAGTCGTGTAACCCTGTGTCCCAGAACCAAGCCAGTATTGGTATTATCACCGGCCTTCGGCGTGAGGCTGAATGCCTCAGCCCGAGGGCTGTCTGGCTTGATGAGGTGGCGCAACATGACCAGGTGCCACCGGTTATTGTGGCGTCGGTGGGCGGTCGGGCCGCTGGCGTCCGGCAGGCGGTGCGCCAGATGGCTCATTTGGGATGCAAGGGGATCGTCAGCTTTGGCATTGCTGCGGGCTTGGACCGGGTGGCGGTGCCGGGTGACCTGGTGTTAGGCGCGACCGTGGAATTGCCGACCGGTGATTTGCTGAAATCCAACGGGCCCTGGCGCACCCAGCTGCGTCACATGCTCAAGATCGACAAGATTCCAGCCGCCCAGGGACCGATCCTTGGTGTGGATGAAGTGATCACCAGCTCACTGGGTAAAATTCGTCTCCATGCCATATCGGCAGCGATTGCGGCGGATATGGAAAGCCATGTGGTGGCCTTAGAGGCGAAAAATGCGCAACTGCCATTTCTTGTTGTGCGGGCTGTGGCCGATCCGTTCGACCGGGCGATACCCAGTGCCGCTTACGACGCCTTGGGCGCCGATGGCCGGCCGCTAATCGGCCGTGTGTTGCGGCGATTGTTGGTAAGGCCGCATCAATTACCGGGGTTAATCGGTGTTGCTCGTGATACCTCAAAGGCGATGAAGGCCTTGAAAACCGTGGGCAGCCTAGACGGCGGCCGCTTCGGGTTTCTTAGCTGACTTCTTGCTGTCGGCTTTGACCTCTTGCTCGGCTTGAGCGGTTTCCACCACCTTTTCGAAGACAAACTCAGCTGGCCGTTGATTGCTTAAATCAATCTCAGGGGCCATGTCGCCGGTTACCTTCGGCCCGCGCATGCTAACCCACAGGGCTTTCAGCGGGTTTTTAAAGGCATCTTCGACGGCGGTCGCTTCGTAGCCACAATGGGCCATGCAATCAGAGCATTTCTCATAATTACCGGTGCCGTAGCTGTCCCAATCAGTGGTTTCCATCAACTCTTTGAAGGTCTTCACATACCCTTCATTCAGCAGATAGCACGGGCGCTGCCAGCCAAAAATATTGCGGGTTGGGTTGCCCCAGGGCGTGCATTTGTATTGCTGGTTGCCGGCGAGGAAATCCATATAGAGCGATGAATGGCTCAGCGGCCATTTCTTGCCTTTACCCTTGGCAAAGACATCGCGGAACAATTGCTTGGTCTTTTGGCGGTGTAGGAAGTGCTCTTGCTCCGGCGCGCGCTCATAGGCGTAGCCGGGAGAAATGGTGGAGCCTTCAACGCCTAATTCACCGAGGTAATCTAGGAATTCAGCAATATCATCCGCCCCGTGGCCATCAAAGATCGTGGCGTTACAGCTCACGCGGAACCCTTGATCCAAGGCGGCTTTGATCGCGGAGATGGCCCGGTCAAAAACACCTTTTTGCGAGACGGCCCGGTCATGATGTTCGCGCATGCCATCCAAATGAATGGAAAACGCCAAATAGGGACTTGGGGTGAAATGCTTGAGTTTCTTTTCCAGCAACAGGGCGTTGGTGCACAGATAAACAAATTTCTTCCGCGCGACGATGCCCTCAACGATTT
>JBCCBF010000318.1:0-3310 GCA_039814445.1 Pseudomonadota bacterium | reverse complement strand
GGATGTTCTGGATGCCCCAATCCGCCACAAGCGCGCGCACAAGCCGTTCCAGATCGCCGGAGGGTTCGTGCATGTCCGGCTCTTCTACCTCAACGTAACAGAGCTTGGTCGAGGGGTTGATCACGATGTCGCGCAGTTCGGCGCGCTTGCGCACGACCTGCTTGTGCACCTGACTTTCGGGGGGCACGTCGATCACGACATCGCTCTGCACCGTGGCCTGACAGCCCAGACGGCGCCCCGGGATCAACCCGCGCTTGGAACTGTAACGCAGGCAAGGTTGATGATGAGCTCTGGGAACGCACGCTCAATGTATACAGCCGTGACATCGAAGGGATTTACACCGAAGGGGATGGATGCCCCACATGTAACGGCACTGGTGTTGTTGGTCGGTCCGTGGTCGCCGAGGTTTGTTTGCCTGATGATGGTTTGATGGAGCACATGAAACAAGAAGACAAGGTTTCAGCGCGCCGCCATTGGGTTGAAAACCTGAATGGTATTACCATGATGGGTCACGGAATTTTGAAGATTAAAGCGGGCGTCTGTAGCCCGTATGAGATCGAGCGGATGCTTGGCCCGCTTGAATTGGATCGAAGTCGGGTTCGCAAGGTCGCAGCCGAATAATCGACGCCCTATGGCAAATAAGAGGGTGCGCAAGTGGCATCAAATTTTGAGAAAAAATTCGCAAAGTTTTCGGTTAATACCAAAGCTAGATTGCGCCTCTATAAGAAGATTGCCGGTCTGTTATCAAATGGTGTCTCGCTGCAAGCAGCCTTAGACGTGTTGTGGGACCAAGCGTCTAAGGGTGGCAAGAAGAAGGGCGACCCAATTGCGATTGCCATTGATTCTTGGCGCTCCTCCTACCGTAACGGTAAGCCTTTCGGCCAAGCCCTAGAAGGGTGGGCCCCCTTGGGTGAGCGAATGCTTGTTGAGGCAGGCGAAACAGGTAGCCGGTTGGATGAAGCGCTGCTTAACGTTATCCGTCTTGCTGAGAGCTCCCAGGCTATTAAAGGTGCCCTGATTGCTGGCCTATCCTATCCGGGCGTTTTGCTCCTGATGTTGGGGGGCATGTTGTATTTGTTTGGTGTTCAGGTCATTCCCAACTTTGGCGCGCTATTACCGCCAGAAGAGTGGACCGGTCTCGCGGCTGGTATGCGGGTGATGTCGCATATTGCAACTAACTATCTGGGGCCAGCAGCAATCGGCCTTGTTCTGTTTATCATTATTTTCACGATTACAGCGCCGCGCTGGACAGGGCCAATTCGGACGTTCTTTGATAAAATACCCCCCTGGTCAATTTATCGGTTGGTCGAAGGCGGTGGTTTTCTGATGGCTGTTGCGGCCCTCGTGACGATTGGTGTAGCGGTGCCAGAAGTGCTTCGTAAGCTGCGCCGCAATTCAACACCCTGGATGCGCGAGCGTATTGATAGTGCCCTTCGTTACGTGAATTCAGGGGCAAACCTTGGTGAAGCTTTGTATCGTGGTAATTACGGCTTTCCCGATCCAACGATCGTCGATGATTTAAGAATTTATGCGTCACTCTCGTCTTTTGACGAAAGTCTTAAAGCGGTGGCTGACGAATGGATTGAAACGGGCGTGGATCAGATTAAGGCTCAGGCAAAGATTTTGAATACCTTGGCCATCTTCTTAATCGGCATCACAATTATGACGCTCTTAGGCGGTTTGTTTAACCTTCAATCCCAGATTACCCAGGCTGCTAGTGGCTAAGCCATTGATTATAAACTATTTATAATTGTGGCAAAAATGTGTCTTAAATAGGTCATCCACTATAGCAATTATGGTATTTTGTTGGTATAAGTATGCCATTGGGTAGTAGCTTCATACCCGCGTCACTGATGGGGTGACGTTAACTAATTTGCTTAATCCTCGGAGGTAGGGACAAGATGACATCATCAAACACAGTAGCTCTGGCGGCAAAACGCCGTGCGCGTCAAGCGGGTCTCACGCTTGCTGAAACACTTCTCGTGCTCGCAATTGGCGCTCTTGCCATTGTTGGCGGTACGTTGCTTTATTTGCAAGCAACGGCTGGCAACAAGCTAAACACCGGTATTAACCAGTTTGTTACCCTGCAATCGGGTATTCGATCCCTATACGCAGGTACGTCCAACTTTGACGATTTGGATAAAGACCTTCTTATCGACGCTAACGCAGCGCCAAGTGATATGGTTGCTGGCACTCAGCTTCGTAATTCATGGGGTGGTGAAGTTACCGCTGGTACAGCCGCTGGCGGCCAGCAATTCACCGTGACCTTCAACGGCGTGCCAAACAACGCCTGTGTGAAGCTGATTACTTTGAACCCAGGCGGTTCTGGTGGTTCAGGTCTTGTGCAGGTGAAAGTGAAAGCAAAAGTCTTTGCTGGCGCTGATATCCCAGTGCAAACACTTCCAGCTGTTACAGCCTGTGACTCTGGCGCAGCTGACTCAAACACCATCACCTGGACCTTCAACTAATGTTCACTTGATACGTTCTTGGAACACCCCGTGGTTACCGCCGCGGGGTGTTTCTTTTTGGGCGATGCCCGGGGTGGCGTGACCTCTCGCCGTGGCTTTTGCTTGATGAATTTTGTCAGCCGGTTAGCATATAGATCTGAACTCGTCATCAGGATTGATCCGGCTTATGAAGCTCCGGGAACTGGCCTTTACCGACCTCTATATCAGCGTTGATTGCGAAGCTTTTTTGCGCGGTGTACCAGGGCAATTAGGAATTGTGGCACCACCGGAAGCGGTGGCCCCCGACCTAATCGGTTTACACGCTGTTTTGTCGGTCTCGGCCCGCGAACGGGCGGAGTTTTCAGTACGCTATGATGGCGCGGTATATCGGGTGAGTAATATAACCTCCCAACAAGGGCGCTGGTGGGTTTGTCGCCGGGGGATGACCCGCATCCCGAGCATTACCGAGCTGGGCATTGTCCCCAATTTGGCTGATATTATGGTGTCCCTGGCCCAGGATCGCGGCCTATTCCTCGTCACCGGTGCCGCCAGCAGCGGGAAATCAACGACGGCGGCCTCCATGATGGCGTCTTGGCTTACCGCATTTGGTGATGTGGGTGTGGCCATTGAGAACCCGCCAGAGGCCCCCTTAGAAGGCCCCCATGGTGATTCCGGCTGGTGTTTTCAGGTCGATGTGGAAGATGACCGTATCGGTGAGGCTTTAGCGCAAGCCCGGAAATGGCGCCCTAAATTTGTTTATCTAGGCGAGATCAACGCCCCCCAGGTGGCGACCCAGGCTGCTCGTTCGGCCGCAAGCCAAATGGCGGTGGTGAGCACCTTATACGCGGCCACGCCGGCTGATG
>JBCCBF010000433.1:0-1585 GCA_039814445.1 Pseudomonadota bacterium | reverse complement strand
CAAATAAACCGGGTCGTCGCGGAGTTGGAAGCGGGGCTCGCGGCGACCAATGAGCAATTCAAGCCAGAACAACCCAACGCACAGGACCTAATTCAAACCACCTACGTCCAATTCAATGAGAACACTGAAGCCAAGGAGAAGGGCACTCATGTTGCAACGATCAAGGCGGACTTGCTGTCAAATGAACTGCGCTTTGAGGGGATGCGAGCGGCTGGCCGCCTAGCGGCTGAAGCATTGGACATGATCACCCCCCATGTGCGGCCCGGTGTGACCACGGGTGAACTTGACCAGCTGTTGCACAACTTCACGGTTGATAACAACGCCGTACCGGCGACCTTGAACTATAAGGGTTACACCAAATCGAGCTGTATTTCGGTGAACCATGTGGTTTGTCACGGGATCCCAGGCGATAAACGCCTGACGGATGGTGACATTCTCAACATCGACGTGACCGTGATTCTTGATGGTTGGTTTGGCGATACCAGCCGTATGTATACCTGCGGCAACAAAACCAGCGTAAAAGCCAAGCGTCTGATCGATGTGACCTATGAATCCATGATGCGCGGTATTCAAGCGGTTAAGCCTGGGGCCACCCTGGGCGATATCGGCTTTGCCATTCAAAGCTACGCGGAATCTGAGCGGTTTTCCGTTGTGCGCGATTTTTGCGGCCATGGGTTGGGACAGGTCTTTCACGCGCCGCCCTCTGTCTTGCACTTTGGCCGTCCTGGTGATGGCTTGGTCTTAGAGCCGGGTATGTTCTTTACCATCGAGCCGATGATCAACGCAGGCGATTACCGGGTGAAGATCCTGAGCGATGGCTGGACCGCGGTGACCCGTGACCGGTCCTTGTCAGCGCAGTTTGAGCACTCCATAGCTGTAACCGATGATGGCTTTGAAATCTTTACCGAATCCCCCGCCGGATATACGAAACCACCTTATAAAGCGGCCTGATGGCGAGGGCTTGTGAGCCGAAAAAAGAAATCAGCAAAAGACCCTGATCTCTCAGAACAAAACAGCGGCTTTGCCTTCGATATGGGGCAAGACCGCTTGTTTCCGGCCATGGGCGATACTCCCCCGGCGGCACCAGCGCCAAAAGCCGACACCACACCAAAATCAGACACTAAGCCCGGCGAGAAACCCCATTATCATGGGCATCGTGATCGTCTGCGTGAACGGTTCCTGAGCAGTGGGGATCAGCTGCCTGATTACGAAGTGCTTGAGCTGTTATTGTTCACCGCGATCCCGCGCCGGGATGTAAAGCCATTGGCCAAGCAATTGATCAGCCACTATGGCTCCCTCCCCGCCGTGCTTAACGCAACGCCCAGTGATCTGGCCAACCAGCCCGGAATGGGCGACAGCACCGCAACCTTCCTCAAAGCCGTGCGCGAAGCAGGCTTACGCCTTACCCGTGCGGAAGTGATCGATCGCCCCCTGATCACGGCCTGGCAGCAATTGATTGATTATCTTCACGCCCATATGGCCCGTGAGCCCCGCGAACAATTCCGCATTCTATTCTTGGATAAGAAAAACCACCTCATCGCCGATGAAGTGCAGCAAGAAGGCACGGTGGATCATACCCCCGCCT
>JBCCBF010000015.1:0-19485 GCA_039814445.1 Pseudomonadota bacterium | reverse complement strand
CACCTTGCGCCAGATGATCCTGTCGGGCAGCGGCCACCATACAGCGCGAAGCGCCTATCAGCTGTCGATTATGGGTGTGCCGTTGGAGGAGCTAGCGGTGCTTTATGGGCCGCCCCCCAGCGCCATTGCTGCCACCCATCACCATACCGATCAATCAGCACCGCTAACGCTCGGCTTAAGCCGTTAATGGCGGCTTGCTCGCAGGTTTCGGTGAAGGGTTGGCTGTCGATATCATCGCACCAAGCCTGGCCATTACCAATGATGCGCGCGACCAATTCAGGGTTGCTGCGGGGCATGAGTTGCACATGCTCACCCAGCTCATCGACCAATAAGGCCGGGGTCATTTCATGCAGCCAAGCGGTAAAGATCAGCGGCTCGGGCCGATCACGATCCATGGTGCCGTCCCATTGGTTCAGCTGGTCGATGACCGCCCGTTGCAGGCTGGTTTCACCCTCAAGGCTCGTAAGTATCGGCAGTAGATCACGAGCCGCCATGGAAACTGGGTCCACCATGAGCTGAGCGTGGCTGGTGGCTTGATCAATCGGGTTCGTGGCCAGCCATTCTTCAATCCGTCGCGCACGGTAATCGGCCTCCCAATCAAAGGTGATATGATGCGGGTAATCGGGCGCGGTCAGGCGGTTATTGGCATTCACGATCATGCCGTCGGGGGGATTGAGCTGTTGTGGGAGCTCATCCAGGGTCAACCAGCGTTCCCAGTTTGGTGGTGTTTTAGCGCCATCCAGCGGCACCGAACCATCCCCTTGCGCACGCACAGGAATAAGGGCGGGTGAGAAAAGCCCGATATCACCCGATTGATCAGCAAAGACAGCATTTTGTTGGCCGCTTTTGAACAAGCTCATCGCGTCGGTAAAGGCCGGCCAATCGGTGGCCCGGTTGAGGTGATAGATGGCCTCCCAGCTGCTGTCGTTCGGCTCGGTCAAGGTGGTGCGCATGGTGACGAATTGACCATCCTCGGCCAGCGGCGCTAACCGGTCATCTAAATCGCTGATCACCAAGCCGTGGCGGGTGGTCCGGACTGTGATGGTCTCTGTCTCCCCCTTTTGGCCGATGGCAATCGTCGCATCCCTGGTGTCAAAGGCAGCGTCCCCGGTCTCGGTCAAATACCGATCGGGGTCGCCGGGATGTTGTTGCTCAAGATACAGATCAACCACGTCGCCACCCGTGGTGGTCAGACCCCAGGCCGCTTGATCATTATGGCCCAGCAAGTGGAATGGCACACCAGGGGCGGTGGCACCGGTGATCGTTAGTTCTGGGGTCACGATCCGCACCAAATACCACAGGATCGGCGCGCTTAACCCCAGATGGGGGTCATTCGCCAGGATCGGTTTACCGCTCGCCGTGTGCCGACCATCCACCGCCCAGACATTTGATGCGCGGTCAGGGCCCAGGCGTGGCACCGCGTTGTTCAGCCCCGCCCAATCGAATGTGGCCTGGCGCAAATGATCCAGGCTGCTCAAGGTGATGGCGCCATCTTGCTGATCGAAAACCGTTAGGTTGCGGATCTCGTCGGCGCTCAGATGTTTGGCCAATAGGGCGCGTTGGGTCTCATCGAACAAATTCCCTGAAAGCTGTAGACCCATCAGCTTACCCCACACCACGCTATCGGCCGGTTGCCAGGGTTCTGGCTGATGCGGGGTTAGGCTGCCGTTCAGCAGGCCGATAAGCCGGAATTCCACCGGTGGGGGATCGTCATGATGGCGCAGGTAATGGTTAACCCCGTCGGCATAGCGCTCAACCGCGCGTTTGGCGGGGGCGCTGCCTTGTTCGAAATCATCCTGCGCCAGGGTATAGAAATCCAAGGTGCGCATCATTTTGTCCACCTGGAAGGGCAGGCGACCCAACACTTCAGACAGGCGGCCTTGACCGGCCCGGCGTTGCATTTCCATTTGAAACAACCGGTCCTGGGCGTGCAGGTAACCGAGCGCCACATAGGCGTCATCCATGCTCTGGGCAAAAATATGAGGGATGGCGTGCTCATCCCAGACGACTCGCACCGGGGCGTCAATCAAATCGCCTAGGGCCAAATCACCGCTCAGGGTGGGTTCTTCCTGGCTTAACCACCAATAAGTCACTGGCAGGGCCAATAGCAGCAAGACCAGCAAAACAGCGAAAACCGTAAGAAAAACGTGAAAAAGACGACGCAGCATAGGTGTGGCGAAAATAAGGTTACCAGCGCCACGGGTTTGGCGCTTTGTTCACGCTTCTATATAGTCATGTTAACAGGCACAGCGATAGCGCTGCCTCATGATATTTTCCAATTGGAGCTTTATTGATGAGTGGCATTCAACCGCTACCCCGTCCCGTTGTCCCACCCCAGACATTTGCCGATGCCAATCAGATGGTGCGCACCCTGCGCCCTGATGATCCAGTTATCTGCCTACGCCCCCGTGTGTTGCGGGAAACGGCAGACCTGATGACCAAGCATTTTCCTGGGCGGGTGCTCTATGCCGTGAAATGCAATCACGACACCTCGTTTATGAAGCCGCTGCACGAAGCCGGGGTTGTGGATTTCGATACCGCCTCAATCGGTGAAATCCGCCTGGTTCGGGAGTTGTTTGGCCCCGATGTGGGGGCGTTTTTCATGCACCCGGTCAAGGCGCGCAGTGCGATTTATGAAGCGTATTACACCCATGGGGTACGGACCTTTGTCCTCGACCACCCTGAGGAATTAACTAAAATCCGCCAGGAAACCGGTGGGGCCACCGATACGCTGTTGGTGGTGCGCCTTGCCACAGCTCGCGGTGCTGCGGTTTATGATCTGGGTGGTAAGTTTGGTGCGACGGTGGACGAGGCGGCGTCACTGCTGCAAGAGATCGACCGCCTGGGCCATAAATCCGGGATCGCGTTCCATGTGGGATCCCAATGCATGGAGCCTGAAGCCTATGCCCGCGCCCTGGATCTGACCGATGAGGTGTTGCGCAAAGCCGGGGGTGTCAAACCCGCGGTGATCGATGTGGGCGGTGGTTTCCCTGTGGCCTATATGGGCCTCGATCCCGTGTCGTTCATTGAGTATTCCAAGGTGATCAAGGCGAAATTCGACAGTTTTGCCTGGTCCCAAGGGGCGGAATTGTGGTGCGAGCCAGGCCGCGGCATGGTTGCCAGCGGAGCGTCCCTTGTGACCCGGGTTAAAATGCGCCGGGGCAATTCGCTGTACCTTAATGATGGCATGTATGGTGGGTTATCGGATTTGCGGTTTGAGGGTCTAACCCCTGCCATGCGGTGTTTGCGTCTCGATCAAGACCCCGTGCGTGGGTGGGCACCCTTCCGGTTTTATGGTCCCACCTGTGACAGCTGTGATGTGATGGAAGGGCCGTTCTTCCTGCCCGAAGATATCGGTGAGGGCGATTGGATCGAGATTGGTCAGGCGGGTGCCTATACCATGTCATTGCGCACCGAGTTCAACGGCTTTAAATCCAACCGCATGGTGATGGTGAAAGAAGGCATTTGGGAAGACGCCGCCACCAGCCCGGACCAGGTAAAGGCCGCCGCCATCCCGACGCATGCGGCTGAATAATCGCCTGATACCCGTGACTTAGTAGGCTTTCTTATGGCGCGTTATCAACGCCAATTGGCAGGTTTGGCGAGCCCTAGCGCGCCGTTTAACCTGGTTTATCATGAATGGTTACCAGAGACCGGCCCCCCCCAGGGGCTGCCGGTCATATGCGTCCATGGCTTAACCCGCAACGGCCGGGATTTCGACCCCTTGGCCCAAGCATTGGCGGCTGCCGGGCGGCGTGTCTTGTGCCCTGATATCGCCGGGCGTGGGGAGAGTGATTGGCTCGACACCTATGAGGAATACACCAACCCCCATTATAGTGGGCATCTGCTGCAACTCATCGCACAGCTGGGGTTGTCAAAGTTTGATTGGGTGGGCACGTCCATGGGTGGCTTGATCGGCATGGGCATCGCGGCCTTGCCTGATCATGGCATCAACCGTCTGGTGATAAATGACGTGGGGGCGGTGGTGCCTGCCGCAGCCCTCAACCGGATCGGCGAGTATGTGGGCCGGGACCATTACTTTGAAACATTGGACCAATTGGAGGCGGCTTTGCGCGTGGTGCACGCCCCATTTGGCCCCCTAACCGATGGCCAATGGCGTCATTTGGCGACCCATAGCGCCCGGCGCAGCGGTGATGGTTATCGCCTGGCCTATGACCCAGCCATCGCCCATAACTTTCAACAAACCCTGGATGATGACCTGGATCTTTGGGCGATTTGGGACAGTATTGATCGGGAGACGCTGGTTATTCGTGGGGCTGAGAGTGATCTATTGCTACCCGATACAGCGAAACAGATGACAGAACGTGGGCCAAAGGCACAGTTAGTCGAGATCGAAGGCTGTGGCCACGCGCCGGCGTTGATGGCTGATGATCAGATTAACATCGTGGTTGATTGGCTGAACCGTTAAGATCAAGGCCCGCCGCGGGCCATATCATCGCTTTATGTTCGATAATATTGAACGCCGCCGCAGTCGTTTTGGTTTTACCCCAATCCAAGAGCGCATGCCCTGGATCGGTGGCGATATGCAGACCATGCGCAATGCGCTGATCGGGCGGATCAAAAACCAGTTGCCCCCGGCGGTTGATCGCACCCTGGTGTTCACGACCGATGATGATAGCGGCGATGTGCTGATCGGTCAGCTGCACAACCCCATCAGTGAAAAGCCCTTGTTGATGCTCGTGCACGGGCTGACCGGGTGTGAGGGCAGCCCTGATCTGGTGCTCGCCGCCCGGTATTGGCAGCGCCAAGGCTATCCGGTGTTGCGCTTGAATTTGCGCGGGGCCGGGCCGACAGCACGCCGTTGTAAGGGCTTTTATCACGCTGGGCGCAGTGAGGACTTACGCAGTGTTCTCAACCAACTAGCCGACGAATTTGGCGCCCGGGGTATTGTGGTGATGGGCTCGTCCTTAGGCGGTAATGCCACTCTGAAGCTGGCTGGGGAATACGGGGCGGATGCGCCCGGCTGGCTCAAGGCGGTGATCACCATCTGTGCGCCCATCGATTTGTTTGCGACCTCCTACCAATTCCTCAGGCCACGCAACCGGTTTTACCACCATTGGCTGCTGACTAGGATGAAGGAGCAATGCGCCGACCCCGAGCGACCAATCCCTGATTGGGCTCGCGCTGCGGCCAAGGCATCAAAAGACACCTATGATTTTGATGATAAATTTTCCGGCCCGTTGAATGGTTGGTCCGGGGCGGATCAGTATTATGGGGTGAATTCAGCCAATCGGTTCATGGATGATATCCGGGTGCCTGCCTTGCTGATCACCGCCGATAATGACCCCTGGGTGCCGTCCGAGCCCTATCATCTGTTCGACTGGAAGCGAAACCAGCATTTGGTGCCGTTGATCGCCCAAGGCGGTGGCCATTGTGGCTTCCACGGTCAGGAGGGCCTCTGGCATCTCCAGATGGCCGAGCGGTTTTTGGATGGCTTGGCTTAGCCTGCTTTCAGCATCTTGGCCGCCTCAACCGCGGCATAGGTGAGGACACCGTCAGCGCCAGCGCGCTTAAAGCATAGTAATGATTCAAGCACCGCGCGGTCATTATCCAGCCAGCCATTTTGGCTCGCGGCTTTCAGCATCGCGTATTCACCACTGACCTGATAGGCAAAGGTCGGCATGGCGAACTCATCCTTCACCCGCCGGATCACATCGAGATAGGGCAGGCCCGGTTTGACCATGACCATATCCGCCCCTTCTGCGATATCGAGCGCGGTTTCGCGGATCGCCTCATCGCTGTTCGCAGGATCCATCTGATAGGTTTTCTTATCGCCTTTTAGGTAGCCATCGGATTGTAAGGCCGCCCGAAAGGGGCCGTAAAAGCAGGAGGCGTATTTCGCGGCGTAGGACATGATCCGCACATGGGATAACGCCGCGGCATCGAGTGCATCACGGATCGCGCCGATCCGGCCATCCATCATGTCCGAGGGGGCAATGATATCAACCCCTGCTTGCGCCTGGGCCACCGCTTGTTTGCACAGGATCTCAATGGTTTCATCATTCAGGATGCGCGCATTCTCATCCATCACCCCGTCATGGCCGTGGGTGGTGAAGGGATCGAGTGCCACATCACAGATCACGCCGATATCGGGCAATTGTTCCTTGAGCGCCCGGGTAGCGCGGCATGCCAGGCTGTCGGGGTTATAAGCCTCACGACCATCCTCACTGCGCAAATCGGGCGGTGTCACGGGGAACAAGGCCACGGCTGGGATGCCTAGATCGCGGGCCTCAGCCACGGCGTCGACCAATCGATCGACGGAATACCGGTTGATGCCCGGCATGGCGTCGATGGCTTCCACTTGGTTTTCGCCATCTAGAATGAAAACCGGCCAGATCATATCACTGACCGTTAACTGATGTTCCGCCACCATATCGCGTTGCCAGGCGTCGTAACGGTTCCGGCGCAGGCGGGTTCGGGGATAGGCGGGGCCTTGGGCTGAGGAGCCGTAGGAGGAAAAGCCAGGGCGAGAAGGCGCGGTCATGAGTGGTTATCCAACGATTGAAACAGCGTGATCGGCAGCATGAAACTCATTCCTACCCTGGCCTAGGGCTTTGGGCAATGGCCACGGTTTGCTATGATCCCGTCATGGCCTCGATGATACGCTCACCGCGATATACCCGACTACGCAAACCAACGGTAACATGCCGGGGCAGGGCAACGCCTATCGCCTGGTCCTGGCGCGCGCGAATGGTTGCGAGAGGCCCCGTCATGGGGCTGGCTGTTATGATGCTGGCCTTACCCTTGAGCATGGTCCTGCCATGGCCTGGCGCTTCTGGGGTTGTGTGGGCCATGGACCGGGTGGTGATGCCGGTCACCAACCCGCGCGGGGATATGATTGGCCGGCTGGTGTTGACCGATGTGCAAGGGGGCGGGGTGCGCCTTGATCCCTTGATCAACGGATTGCCGCCGGGGGATCACGCCTTGGTGGTTGCCCGTGCCCCGGCCTGTGATGTCCAGGGTTCATCACCGACCCTGGTCAATCCGGTGACGGACAGTGCCTATCATGATGTGACCGAAAACGGTCGTATGCGTGTGCAGGATCGTGAGGTTGCGGTATCGGCAGCGAACCGTCGAACTGCGTTCCTGACGCGGTTGGCAGCGGAAAAACCGGTGGTGCGTGATGGTGAGCCTATGCCCATGGTGCGGCCCTACAGCGCCATCGACAGCGAATTAGCCCTGGGTAATTTACCCGATTTGATCGTTGATCATTACGGCGCGGCTACCCGGGTTAGCTATGCGCCCAAAATCACCGTGGCCCAGTTGTTTGGCCGTGCTCTGCACATTCAGTACCGTTCGGTTGATGGCGCCCGCGTGTCTTTGGGGTGTGGCGCGGTGGGATACCCCAGCCGTCCTTAGGCATGGCATGCAGCCCCCTTGCTCATCGCTCACGCCCATACCCCATGCTTGTGCCCCATATTCACAGCCATGCCGTTGACCCGACACCCACGGCCGGTAATGGATAGTTGACGGTCATGCCACACCGGCTACCTTGTCGGCTGAACTGCAAGCCACCAATAAAAATAACCGGGAGGGTGCCTCATGAGTGAGGCTTTTGAGCTGAGCGATGATCAGCGACAATTCCAAGATATGGCGCGCGAATTTGCCGATGAAGCCATGGCGCCATACGCCAATCAATGGGATCAAGAGGAAACCTTTCCCTTATACGCCCTGCGGGAGGCGGCCGCCCTGGGCCTGGCGGGGATTTATTGTTCTGACCAGCATGGTGGTACCGGTTTAACGCGCCAGGATGCAGCGGTGATATTCGAAGAGCTGTCCACCGCCTGTGTGTCCACAGCGGCCTATATCTCCATCCACAATATGGCGGCGTGGATGATTGATACCTTTGGCAATGATCAACAACGCGGCCGTTATCTACCCACCTTGTTCACCATGAAGCATTTAGCCAGCTACTGCCTCACTGAACCGGGGGCGGGGTCGGATGCGGGGTCCTTGAAGACCAAAGCGGTGCGGGATGGTGATGATTATGTGCTGAACGGCTCCAAAGCCTTTATCTCAGGCGGCACGTCATCGGATATCTATGTGGTGATGGTCCGCACGGGCGATGATGGGCCGAAGGGCATCTCATGTTTGGTGGTTGAAAAAGACACCCCCGGCCTCAGCTTTGGCCAGAAGGAAAAGAAGATGGGTTGGAATTCCCAGCCCACCGCGGCGGTGATCTTTGATGATTGTCGGGTGCCCGTGGCCAATCGCCTGGGTGATGAGGGCGATGGCTTCAAGATTGCCATGAAGGGGCTTGATGGAGGGCGGTTGAATATCGCCGCCTGTTCCATGGGGGGCGCGCAAAAATGCCTGGACCTGGCCATCAATTATGCCCAAGAGCGCAGCCAATTCGGCAAGAAGATCGCTGAGTTCCAATCTCTGCAATTCAAACTGGCCGACATGGCCACCGAGCTGGAAGCGGCGCGTCTGTTATTGCACAAGGCGGCCAGCTATTTGGACCGCGGCCACCCCGAGGCGACCCAATATTGCGCCATGGCCAAGCGCTTTGTCACCGATGTGGCCTTCAATGTTTGCAATGAAGCGTTACAGATTCACGGGGGCTATGGATATATCAAAGAATACGGCATCGAACGCTATGTGCGTGATGTACGGGTACATCAGATATTGGAGGGCACAAACGAAATTATGCGCCTTATTATTGCCCGCCGATTGCTCACAGATCTTAAGGCTGCTTGATCCCCTGATCCAGCCGTGGCAAGTCCTTCTCCCTGGCGTTGTTCAACGCCGCTCTCATTCCTTTCGACCAAAATAAAAAAGCGAGCTTCATGTCAGACGCCGAAATTCTATTCGACCAGCATGGCCCCTTGGGCGTTATCACCTTAAATCGTCCGAAGGCATTGAACGCGCTGAACCTGCCGATGATCCGGGCGATGATGCCAAAGCTGACCGCTTGGGCCAGTGATGACAGTGTGAAAGCCGTGGTCATCAAAGGGGCGTGCGAAAAAGCGTTTTGCGCCGGCGGGGACGTGAAATCCGTTTATTATGATGGGCTGGCGGCTAAAAGCGGCGATGGGGACGGGGCATTGACCCGCGACTTTTTCCGGGAAGAATACCAGCTGAACCAGGCGATTTATCGTTTTCCCAAACCCTATATTGCGTTGATTGATGGCATCACCATGGGCGGTGGTGTTGGCTTGTCGGTCCATGGCTCGCAACGGGTGGCGACCGAGAAAACCATGCTGGCCATGCCGGAAACCGCCATCGGCTTGTTCCCTGATGTGGGCGCGACCTATGTCCTGGCCCGATGCCCGGGGGAAATGGGGCCCTATCTGGCGCTCACCGGTGACCGGCTTGGGGCTGCTGATGCCCTGTACGGTAAACTTGCCACCCACCACGTCCCCTCGACCAAGCTTGGTGCGCTGATGGATGAATTGGCCCAGGCCGATTGGGACAGCGCGCCCCAAGGTCATGCCCGTGATTTCGCCGCCGCCTTGATTGAGAAACACACAACCCCAGCCGCGCCCGGGAAGCTGTCCGAACTGCAAGACGCGATCGATCAAGCGTTTGGTGCTGACACGGTTGAGGACATTCTGGCGGAGCTTACCAGTCTCGCCACGGGTGATGGCGCGGTCGCCACCTGGGCGGCTGAGACATTAGCCACTATGGGCAAGCGTTCCCCGACCAGTATGAAAATTGCGTTTGAGCAATTGTCCCGTGGCACCGCCCTGGACCTCGAAAGCTGTTTGGTGATGGAATACCGGATGACTCAAGGCTGTATGGCCGGGGTAGATTTTTACGAAGGTATTCGCGCTGTTCTAGTTGATAAAGACCACGCACCCCGTTGGTCGCCTGAGGCGCTCGGCGATGTGACCGACGCCCTGATCGATAAGCATTTTGAACCCCTGGGCGATCAGGATTTAACCTTTCCATCCAACCCCGATTAGTCACGCACTTATACCTACTCTCTTAGTCTTACAGTTACCCACATCACACCCACTCTTCACGTAAGGAAGCTGCCCCATGTCGGCAACGATTGCCTTTATCGGTCTTGGAAATATGGGCTTACCCATGGCCAAAAATTTGCTGGCTGCGGGCCACAGGGTGGTTGGTTTTGACACGGCTGAGGCGAGCCTTGATGCCTTAGAGGCCGCGGGCGGAACGCGGGCCGGGAGTGCCTCGGCGGCCGCCATGGACGCTACGATCGTGATCACTATGCTGCCGGCTAGTGATCATGTGACCGATGTCTATCTGGGTGATGGCGGGGTGATGAAATCCTGTCAGGCAGGCACCTTGCTGATTGATTGTTCGACCATTGATGTGGCCACAGCACGGGCGGTGGCGGGTGCTGCGAGCACGGCTGGTTTGTTGATGGTTGATGCCCCGGTATCGGGTGGGGTTGGTGGGGCAGCCGCTGGCACACTGACCTTTATGGTGGGCGGGCCGGATGATGCTTTTGCCCAAGCCCAGCCCATCTTGGATACGATGGGTGGCAAGATTGTTCATACCGGCGGCCCCGGCAACGGCCAGGCGGCCAAAATATGCAACAACATGATGCTGGGGATTCAGATGATGTCAGTCTGTGAGGCGTTTGCCCTGGCTGATAAATTGGGCCTCGATCCCCAAAAACTGTTTGATGTGAGTTCAACCTCCTCAGGACAATGCTGGTCGCTTACGACCTATTGTCCATATCCCGGGCTGTTAGACGGCACACCGTCAAGCCGTGATTATGAGGCCGGTTTTACCACCAATATGATGCTCAAAGATCTGCGGTTGGCCCAGCAAGCGGCGGCGGTTACCGGCGCTGTCACCCCCTTAGGTGCTGAAACCACAGCGCTTTATGCCATGCATGTGAACGGTGGCAACGGCGCACTGGATTTCTCATCGATCTTAAAGATGTTGCGCGGCGCTTGACGATTTGGGCTAAAAGCGGTGATGTAACAGGGATAGTTTTGGGCGCTTGCCGGTTGTCGGTTGATAGCGCGATTTTATTGGTTGTCAGTGAATGTTTGGCGTAACACCCAACCCTCTGGCATAATTCACGTTGCATGGTCATTGGTTCCCCCTGTATTAGCCAATGAAAAGCGTGCAATTTTAGGAGGTTACCGTGCAGCACCCGTATTTTGAGTGCATTACCCTAGTTGAACGGCTGCACCGTCAGTTTCTCGATGTGTTAAAGGTCGAGCTTGAGCGCGCCGGTATTCAAGACATCAACAACGTCCAGTCTTTGATCCTCTACAATATCGGTGAGGACGAGTTGACGGTCGGTGAGCTGACAGCGCGCGGGTATTATCTCGGCTCTAACGTCTCCTATAATCTCAAGAAAATGGTCGAAAACGGCTATTTGGTTCAAGAACGTTCGGTCCATGACCGACGCTCGATTCGGGTTAAGCTTTCCGAAAAAGGCCACACGATCCGCGAGCTGATGAACGAGGTCTTTGAGCGCCATATCTCTAACGTGGAAAATTCTGGCCTCGATCTCATGAATCTCAAAGAAGTCAATGATGCCCTTAAGAACCTAGAGCGTTTCTTAACCGGCCAGGTGGGATACTCCCCCTTAAACCCAATCCCAGCCTAATGATCGCCGGGCCATTGTTGGGCCTGATGGATGAGGTGAGGGGGGTGGTGTAACCGCATGGCGATGAGATCCATGGCTCAGGATAAATCGGACAACCAAAAACCGAATCAACCGCCGCGATTTTCCCGGGCGCCGACCCGTCAGGCCAATGACGCCTATAGCCAGGCTGCGACTATTGGTCAGCATTTCGCCCCCATGCCGCCTAGTTACATCCCCGGCCAGCCTGCGCAAACGGGTCTAGAGCCGCCATCATCAACCCAGCCTGGCCGCCAGCGGTCACGGCGACGACAGCATGTGCGGCACCAGGATGATGTGATTGGCCCACGCGATGAAATCATCTTCGAATTCGCCCAACGGGGGCAATATACCCAGGTTTCAGCCATGCATGTGCCAACCCTGACCGAGGTGTCAGCGGTGGGTTCCGCCCATGCCAGTGAGCATGAATTGGAACAGCTAGCCTTGGCAAAATTACGCTTTGTGATGCGTAAGAAGAACATTAGCGAGCGCTGATGGCAAAAAATCGCAAGGCAGGCGTGACAAGGCGGGCAATTGCCGTTTGCGCGCTTTGCGATTATGGTCCCCCTCAGATTATCGAGCGGTGACCATAGGGTGCCGCAGGACTGTGAGCGAGCGCATCCATGAAAATTGCCGTGGCGTCAGATCATGCCGGTTTTGCCCTCAAACAAGAGGTGTTGTCCTGGTTGTCTGATTTAGGGCATGAGCCCGTTGATCTGGGGCCTGCTGATGATGGGCGGGTTGATTACCCGGATTTTGGCAAAAAGGTTGGTGACGCCGTGGCCGCGGGCGATGTGGACCGTGGCATTGTGATTTGTGGCACCGGTATTGGGATATCGATTGCCGCCAACCGTATCGCTGGCGTACGCGCGGCTTTATGCACTGACGGCCTGATGGCAAAGCTAACCCGCCTGCATAATGATGCGAATGTCCTAGCGCTTGGGGCCCGGTTGATTGGCCCCGAGACCGCGCGTGATTGTGTAGATACTTTCTTAAACACTGCCTATGAAGGCGGCAGACACGATGGACGAGTGGCAAAGCTTGGTTAAACCAGCCGCCACTCAGTAAGAGCAAACGACAACCAAACACTGATTAAGTTGGAAGAGGATCGCCCCGATGTCACAAGCAGCCACTAAAGATTTTTCTGATGTTCAGCATGAAGGCTTTTTCACCAAAAGCCTGAGCGAGCGCGACCCCGCCATTATGAAGTCGATTGAGCAAGAGCTGGATCGCCAACAGAACTCCATCGAGCTAATTGCTTCTGAGAACATCGTCTCAAAAGCGGTGATGGAAGCCCAAGGCTCGGTGATGACCAACAAGTACGCTGAAGGCTATCCGGATAAGCGTTATTACGGCGGCTGTGAGTTTGTTGATGTGGCCGAGGCCCTGGCGATTGAGCGCGTGTGCAAGCTATACAATTGTAACTTTGCGAATGTGCAGCCCCATTCCGGCGCCCAAGCCAACCAGGCCGTGATGCTGGCCCTGGTCCAGCCTGGCGAAACGATCCTCGGCATGTCGCTCGCCTCGGGCGGTCACTTGACCCATGGTGCGGCCCCGAACCAATCGGGCAAATGGTTTAATGCGGTTCAATACGGTGTGCGTAAAGAAGACGGGCTGATCGATTACGACGAAGTCCAAGCCATGGCCACCGAGCATAAGCCTAAAATGATAATCGCCGGTGCCTCGGCTTACCCGCGGGTTATTGATTGGGCACGGTTCCGTGAGATCGCCGACAGCGTTGGTGCCTATCTCTTGGTCGATATGGCCCATTATTCTGGCCTGATTGCTGCGGGTGAATACCCATCACCACTGCCGCACGCCCATATCGTCACCACCACCACACACAAAACCCTGCGTGGTCCCCGTGGCGGTATGATCCTGTCAAATGACGAAGCGCTGGGTAAAAAGATTAACTCAGCTGTGTTCCCGGGCCTGCAAGGCGGCCCCTTAATGCATGTGATTGCTGCCAAGGCCGTGGCCTTTGGTGAAGCACTGGAGCCAGGCTTCAAAAGCTATATGGCCCAGGTGATTGAAAACGCACGCATGCTCGCAGGCACGCTGAAGGCAGGTGGGGTTGATATCGTCTCAGGCGGTACTGATAGTCACATGGTTCTGGTTGATCTACGCCCGAAAGGCCTCACCGGTAATATCGCTGAAGAGAGCATGGAGCGGGCCGGTCTTACCTGTAACAAAAACTCAGTGCCGTTTGATCCCGAGAAGCCATTCGTCACCTCTGGTGTTCGTTTGGGCAGCCCGGCGGCGACCACCCGCGGGTTCGGTTCGGCCGAGTTTAAAAAGGTTGGTGAGTTGATCATTGAGGTGCTTGATGGCCTCAAAGCCAATGGTCCTGAGGGTAACGCTGCGGTCGAGCAAAAGGTCTTGAAAGAGGTCCGTGCGCTTTGTGATCGCTTCCCGATCTATCAGGACTAAACTTTTTATTAGTGTAAAAAGGCGCAGCGCCGCTATATATGCGTGGTAGTCATGTTTTTAACTACTACCTGTTGATCCGTCATGCGCTGCCCTTTTTGCGGTAACCAAGATACCCAAGTAAAAGATTCCCGGCCGACCGAGGACAATACCTCGATCCGTCGCCGCCGTTTCTGCCCGCAATGCGGCGCCCGCTTTACCACCTTTGAGCGGGTCCAGCTGCGTGACCTGGTGGTGATGAAATCTGACGGTAAACGGGAACCGTTTGAGCGCGATAAGGTGTTGCGCTCCATGCAAGTGGCGTTGCGCAAACGCCCCATCTCAGAAGAGCAAGTGGAACGCATGGTCAATTCCATCGTCCGGCGTCTGGAAACCGCTGGCGAGGGGGAGGTCACGACCCAACAGATTGGTGAGGCGGTGATGGACACCTTGGCTGATCTGGATCAGATCGCCTATGTGCGGTATGCCTCGGTGTATAAAGACTTCCGCGAAGTAGCTGATTTTAATCAGTTCTTGGATGGTATTGGTGATTTGTCAGCCGCGGATGCGGAACAAGCCAAGGCCGCGAAAAAAGCCTCAAAAAAATCAAAGTAATGGGCGGCGAGAACACGCAGGCCGTTGATCATCACTTCATGGCCATGGCCCTATCTTTAGGCCGCCGTGGCCAAGGGCGCACTTGGCCAAACCCTGCCGTTGGTTGTGTGATTGTTCAGGACAAAATCGTTGTCGGCCAGGGCTGGACCCAACCCGGTGGGCGACCCCATGCAGAAACCGAGGCCTTGAAACAAGCGGGTGATAGGGCGGCGGGGGCGACCGCTTATGTAACCCTGGAGCCCTGTGCCCATCACGGTAAAACACCGCCTTGCTCTGATGCGTTGATTAAGGCTGGCATCAGCCGGGTGGTGATGGCCTGCCAGGACCCCGATCCCCGGGTGGATGGGCGCGGGATAGCAACGCTACAGGCGGCGGGCATCGACCTGACGATAGGGGTCGGTGAGGCGGCCGCCATGGCCGATCTCAACGGCTTTATGATGAGCCGCCAAGAAGGACGCCCGGCCTTCACTTGGAAAGTAGCCAGCAGCCTTGATGCTCGTATTGCGCTGGGTAATGGTGACAGCCAATGGATCACCGGGGAGACGGCGCGCCGTTTGGGCCATGGTTTGCGGGTGACCCATGATGCTATCTTAATCGGCCGCGGTACCGCCTTGACCGATAATCCTTTGTTAAATACCCGGCTGCCTGGTTGTAGTGAACGTTCCCCAGTGCGGGTTGTGCTCGACACATATGTGAAAACACCGCTCACAAGCCAACTGGCCCAAACCGCCAAGGACATACCCCTATGGTTGGTGTGCCAGGACCAAGCTGCTGAAGCGAGCCGTATAGAGGCGTGGCAGGCGACTGGCGCTGATGTGTTGGCACTTGCTGATATGGCGCCGCTCACGATTGCTCAGGCGTTGGGCGCCCGGGGTGTGACCACGGTGTTAATCGAAGGCGGTGCCCAGGTGGCGGGTTCTTTTATGAAAACGGGCCTGATCGACCGAGTTGAGTGGTTTCGCGGCGGGCAAGTTTTGGGGGGCGATGGCCTGCCAGCCCTGGGTGATCAAGCGCTCGCACAACTCAGCGATGCGCGACAATATCGCTGTGAAAGCATACGCCCCCTTGGCAGCGATAGATGGGAGCGCTATGTGGCTGTCTAACTGATGGTGTTCAACCATCCCTCTACCTGCTTTATGGCGGCATAACCGTCCTGGATAACCCCGACACACGGCACTTACCCATGTTTACCGGCCTCATCACCGATCTCGGCACCCTAACCACTATTGAAAAACCCGGGGACACCCACCTGACCATAAAAACTGGTTTTGATATGAGCCAGATTGCTATCGGTGCGTCGATTGCATGTTCCGGGGTGTGCCTGACGGCGGTGGAGAAAGACGCCGATAGTTTCCTGGCCGTGGCGTCAGCAGAAACCTTGGATAAAACCACGATTGGACAGTGGCAGCCAGGCCGTAGAATCAACCTGGAACGGTCCCTGACCCTGGGCCAAGAGCTGGGCGGGCATTTCGTGTTCGGCCATGTGGATGGCCTCGCCACGCTGAAAGATGCCCGGGAAGAGGGGGAAAGCTGGCGGCTTACCATCGCCCCGCCGGCTGACTTGATGCCTTATATTGCGTCCAAGGGGTCCGTGTCGCTTGATGGCATATCGCTCACGGTCAATGAGGTCGGTGATGATAGCTTTGGGGTTAACATCATTCCCCATACTTGGGAGGCGACGACCCTGCACGCGACCAAGCCGGGGGATAACATGAATATCGAGATCGATATGCTGGCCCGTTATGTGGCGCGGCAAATGGAGTACCGGTCATGACCGATCTGGTTTTAGAACACGAAATCGCCAGCGCTGAAGAATTGATCGAAGAGGCACGCCAAGGCCGCATGGTGGTTTTGGTCGATGATGAAGACCGGGAAAACGAGGGTGACCTGGTGATACCCGCCGATTGTGCCGATGCTGATGCAATCAATTTCATGGCCATGTATGGGCGCGGCTTGATCTGTTTGGCGCTGACCTCAGACCGGGCCGATGAGCTGGGCTTGGCGTTGATGACCCAGCAAAACTCATCCCGCCATGAAACAGCCTTCACCATTTCCATCGAAGCCCGCGAAGGGGTGACCACGGGTATTTCGGCGGCCGATCGGGCCCATACGATTGCGGTGGCCATCAATCAAGCCAGCACCGCCAGTGATCTGGCGACCCCGGGGCATGTGTTTCCCTTGCGGGCCCGGGATGGCGGCGTTCTGGTCCGCGCGGGCCACACGGAAGCAGCCGTTGATTTGGCTCGCCTGGCTGAACGCAAAGCCGCCGGTGTGATCTGTGAGATTATGAACGATGATGGCACCATGGCACGGTTGCCGGACCTCATTCCCTTTGCCCGCAAGCACGGGCTGAAAATCGGCACGATTGCGGATTTGATCGCCTATCGCCGACGTCATGAAAAACTGGTCCGGCGTGAGTTGGAGGCGCCGTTTAACAGCCATTTTGGCGGTGACTTCAACATGATCGTCTACGCCAATGAGAGCGAATACGCCGAGCATGTGGCCTTGGTGATGGGCGATGTGAAAACCGATGAGCCGGTCTTGGTGCGCATGCACGCCCTGGATGTCTTTGGCGATTTGCTGGGCATGGACGGCAGCCAGCGTGGCGCTGAACTACACCAAGCGATGCAGGCTGTGGCCAAGGCTGGGCGCGGGGTTATCGTGTTGTTGCGGGAGCCGCAGGTGAACACACTATCCCAACGGTTTCGTAGCCGGGCTGAGGGTGGCGGCGCCAAGGCGCTAGAGCTGCGCGACTATGGTGTGGGGGCACAAATTCTTCGTGACCTTGGCATTCGGCAAATGATCCTGTTATCAAACAGTCGTCGCAATGTGGTCGGCCTTGAAGGTTATGGTCTGCATATTGTTGATTATCAGCCGATCCCGGTTTGACACCCATAACAAGAGAAGATGATCCCCGTGATTGAATCGCCGCATTTAATGATCATTGAGGCCCGCTATTATGAGGATGTGGCCGATAATCTGCTGAAGGGGGCCACCGAGGCCATTGAGCGCTTTGGTGCATCCTATGAGGTCTATACCGTACCCGGGGCCCTGGAAGTGCCCGCGGCCATTCGCTATGCGGTGCGCTCCATGGATTATTTCACCGCCCGGCGGCGGTTTGATGGGTATGTGACCCTTGGTTGTGTCATCCGTGGTGAAACCAGCCATTATGATGTGGTGTGTCAAGAAAGCGCCCGGGGCATTTACCAACTCTCCTTGCAGTACACCCTGGCCATCGGCAATGGCATTTTGACCTGTGAGAACAAGGAACAAGCCATGGAGCGGGCCGATCCCGCGCGCAAGAATAAAGGCGGGGAGGCGGCGGATGCTTGCCTTAACCTGATCAAGCTCAAACACCAATTCCGTTTGTACCCACGCTGACCCATGAGCCACGAACCTGCCCCCAGCGCTGATAAATCATCGACAAAGCCCAACCGAAAAAAGTCAAAGGGTGGCGGTTTCCGCGCCCGTACCACTGCCCGGCTTGGGGCGGTCCAGGTGCTCTATGAGCTCGAGATGAACCCAGATCGTAAGATCGAGGCGGCGGTCCGTGATTATCTCGAACAGCCCCCACCGAGCGATCCTGATGATCAAGATGCGGCCGTGATGGTGCCGCCGGATACCCAGCTGTTAAGCCGTATTGTTCGTGGTACGGCCGATCAAACCCACGATCTAGACGCCATGATTGATGGCCACATAACCGCACCGTGGTCGCCGGACCGGATCGAGCTGCTGCTGCGTTGCGTTTTGCGCGCGGGGGCTTACGAGCTGCTGTCCCATGGGGAGTTCGATACTTCTTTGGTGATCAAAGAGTATATGGCTGTCACCGATGGGTTTTTCAGCGAGAAAGAACCCAAGCTTGTGAACGCGGTGCTTGATCGTCTGGCCAAAGCCTTACGGGGCTAGTCATGGCCCGCTTGTTTGGCGAGTTTGATCGTATTGATCGCTATTTTCGCCCTTTAGCCACAGATCCTGATATCGCCCTAGGGTTGGGCGATGATGCGGCGATCTTGCCCGCTCATGGGGCAAAAGACCGGGTTATCAGCACCGATACCATGGTTGAGGGCGTCCATTTCCTGCCCCGAACCGATCCCCATCGATTGGCGCAAAAACTGCTGCGGGTGAATCTATCGGACATGGCGGCCATGGGGGCAAAACCCTTATGCTATTTCCTGTCGATCAGCCTGCCTGATGACATCCTTGAAACCTGGCTCCATGGCTTTAGCGATGGTTTGTTGCGTGATCAGACGACCTTTGGGCTGAGCCTTGCGGGAGGTGACAGCACCCGTACCGATGGGCCGCTGGTGCTGACCATCACGATTGTGGGTGAGGTCACGCCGGGGCACATGTTACGTCGCGATGGCGGACAAGCGGGGGATATCGTTTTTGTCTCGGGCTATATTGGTGATGGGCATCTGGGGCTGATGGCAGCCCAAGGTGGTTTGGGCGATTTGTCCGGGGCGGCCCATGATTATCTGGTCAAACGCTATGAGTTGCCCAATCCCCGGGTGACCCTGGGACAAGCCCTGGTCCAGGCTGGGATCCTGGCGGGTTTGGATGTTTCCGATGGTTTGGTCGCTGATCTGGGGCATCTGTGTCAGCAATCGGGGCTGACCGCCACGATCGATATGCCGGCGGTGCCCTTGTCTGTGCCGGCACGGGAGGCCCTGGCTGCGGGCTATGTGGAGCAAGCGGCGTTGATTACTGGGGGTGATGATTATGAATTGGTTTTCGCCGTACCGCCCGATCAGGCCGCGACTATACAAACGACGGTGGATGACGGGTTTGGCCCCAAGATTCATGCTATTGGCCGGTTAGAGCCAGCCGCTGCCCCAAGCGCTGACAGGGGGGCAAAGTGTGTGTGTGCGTGGGGATGACGGGGCGCTGTT
>JBCCBF010000109.1:0-8212 GCA_039814445.1 Pseudomonadota bacterium | reverse complement strand
CCCCCGACCAGACCGTTATGAGCGGTCCGCTCTAACCAGCTGAGCTACAGGCCCCACCACGCCTAGCTATGTAACGAATGCGCGCGTGTTAAGGAAGCCCTATTGCGTGGCATATGCTATGGCTGTGAACGAATGCATATCCCCCGCCTTGACCGCCCCCAACCTCACCTACCCCATGTCCGATAGCCCGCCTCTCGATCAACAACCGCCGCCAAGCCTTTGGGTTGCCGCCATGCCGGCACTGTTTGTGCCGCTGTGGTCGACCGGTTTTATTGGGGCTAAATATGGCCTGCCCTATGCTGAGCCGCTGACCTTCTTGTGTTTACGCTACGGCCTTGTGATCGCCTTGGTATTGGTGGCGATGGCCATCCTTCGACCACCCCGCCTGTCCTATAGCCTGGCGCTGACCAGTATTGGGGTCGGTATCTTGATCCATGCGGGGTATCTGGGTGCGGTATTCTGGGCGATTAGCGTGGGCATGCCCGCGGGTATCTCGGCGGTGATTGTGGGGCTACAACCCATTCTGACCGCGGTGTTTGCCGGGTTTTTATTGGGCGAGCGTGTAGGCCGTCGCCAATGGCTTGGGCTGATCATCGGACTGTTTGGCGTCATCGCTGTGTTATGGCCGGGCATTCAGGACATCCTGGCGGGTGGCGAGACCAATACCGGGATCATCCCGACCACCGTGGGCGTCTGCGTTGGTGGCTTGTTGGCCATCACCTTAGGTACCATCCTCCAGCGGGCGAAAGCCCAGGGCGTGCCCCTGTGGTCTGGTGCATTCTACCAATATCTAGGCGCGATTATCGCCACCTTGCCGCTCGCGCTGATGTTTGAAACCAACCATGTGGAGTGGCATCCCGATTTCATCTTTGCCCTGGCCTGGCTCACCTTGGTGCTGTCGATTGGGGCGATCAGCTTATTGGTCATTATGCTGCGCCACGGGGCCGCGTCCCGGGTGGCGACCTTATTTTACTTAGTGCCGCCCGTGGCCGCTCTCATCGCATTTTTCTTGTTTGATGAACGGCTCACGCTGATCCAATTGTTGGGCATGGTGTTGGCGGCAAGCGGTGTTTGGCTGGCCACACGAAGTCGGGTTGCAGGCCAGGGTCGGGGACAGGTTCAGGCGCGGCCGTAATTGAGCAGCTATAACTAAGCGGCCAGTATTTATTGGCCGAAAATCGGGGCTGGTGTTGAAAAGCCGGGGAACCGTTGGATGATCGCATTCATCTCTGTAGCGCTCAGATCGCCCACAACAAACATCAGCGTCATGCCCCAGATCATCATCATCACAGAAACCCCAAGCAGCCCGGCCAAATAGGCCACCCCACCCCGGTCCTGGATGGCATCACGCTTGGCCGTAGGGGCCAGGGGACGGCGGTCAATATGATGGATCGTGCGAAAGGCCTGGTTCAGATAAAGCGTCTTGGCACTCAACCCCGCGAGGAAGGGGGTCGCCAGCAAAATGCCGTTACCCAAATCAGGGGAGAGTTGAAACATGACCGCCGGCAAAGCCAGAAACAGGAAGCCCATCAACCACATACGGCGATAGAAAAACCAAGCAAAGCTTAGAAGAAACGCTGATGTGGACCAGGATATCACATGGGTCCGCCCAGCCTTACGCATCCGCTGATAGGTGGCAGCAAATGGCTTGGGGTTGCGGTCAACAAACACCAAAAGCCAATCGGCCATGCGGTTTGAAAACACGTAATCCTGAAATGCTTGCCCCGCTAGATTGTCCGGGGCCGGGTCCGCAGTGGAGCCGGTGAAGCCAGCGGAGTTAGTGGAGCTAGCAGAGCCAGACGAGCCGCCGGCGTGCTTGCCGTCTGCCGCCCCAGCACCTGGTGCCTCACGGCCTGCCGCCCCGCTACCTGCCGGCCCGGCAGTGGAGGCGAATTGATCATCCTGCCATCCATCTTGTCCGACAGAACGCTTGCCGCCCGGCGGCACACTGCCTTGGTTATGGCTTGGGTCGGGATGGGGTGGGTTCTCCGGCTCGTGTATCGACATCTGATCGTTACCGTGACTTTGCAAAAACTTAACGCTGGTGACCAGCCTCTCACACCCATGTGGCATGGATTGAGGCAAGGTCCAGCATTTATTCATCAGCAGGCCCTGAACACCGCCCATTAGGGCAATCTAATGTATTTCGTGGCATTTTTGATATCGATCAAAGGCAGCCCTGATGAAACCTGGCAAACACTAAGCATAGGCCCCATCAAACCACCAGGCTGACCCTTGGTAACCTGATCACGATTAGCGGAGGACATGACACATGCTACAAGATCTAAACCCGCAACTGGCCGGGTATATCGTTGTTAGAATGCGCGCAAGTGGCGAGGTGGAAGAACTCGATCAAGACGCCCATCAGGGGGCCATCCCGACCGCAGAGGATGTGGGTTTGGTGGATGAACACGCCCATCCCCATGACCATCAGGATGTGAATGATGCCATCGATCAGCTCTCGATCGAGGCGCAGCAAGAATTAGTCGCCCTGACCTGGCTTGGACGTGGTGATTACAGCGCCCAGGAATGGACCCAGGCGCTTAAGGATGCCCGTGAGCGTTGGAACAAGCGTACCGCCGCGTATTTGACCGGCATGAGCCTCTTGCCAGACTACTTGGAAGAGGGCCTCTCTGCCCTTGATTATGATCTCGAAGCGGTCGAGCTAAGACGCTAACTACCACCTCACCCATAAAAAAGGGCGCCCAGATATGCCGGCGCCCTTTTGTTTGTGATCAGGATTGTTACCCAAATAGCTTTGGGCTTTAGGTGTCCAGGAAGCTGCGCAGCTTACGGCTCCGGCTTGGGTGCTTGAGCTTGCGCAAGGCTTTCGCCTCGATCTGGCGAATACGCTCACGGGTCACCGAGAATTGCTGGCCCACTTCTTCGAGCGTGTGATCGGTGTTCATGCCGATGCCAAAGCGCATCCGCAAAACACGCTCCTCGCGCGGGGTGAGCGAGGCGAGCACACGGGTGGTGCTTTCGCGTAAATTCGAGTGGATCGCCGCATCCAATGGAATGACCGCGTTCTTATCCTCGATGAAGTCACCCAGATGGCTGTCTTCCTCATCCCCGATAGGGGTTTCGAGCGAGATCGGCTCTTTAGCGATCTTGAGCACCTTGCGGACTTTCTCAAGCGGCATGCCCAAACGCTCGGCCAATTCCTCGGGCTGCGGTTCGCGGCCGATTTCGTGGAGCATCTGGCGTGAGGTGCGGATGATCTTATTGATCGTCTCGATCATATGGACCGGGATACGGATGGTCCGTGCCTGGTCGGCGATCGAGCGGGTAATCGCCTGCCGGATCCACCAGGTGGCGTAGGTCGAAAACTTATAACCGCGGCGGTATTCGAACTTATCGACCGCTTTCATCAGGCCGATATTGCCTTCCTGGATCAGATCCAGGAATTGCAGGCCGCGATTGGTGTATTTCTTGGCGATCGAGATCACGAGACGCAGGTTCGCCTCAACCATCTCTTTCTTCGCCTTTGCCGCTTCACGCGCACCTTTTTGCACGGTGGTTGAGATACGGCGGAATTCGGTGATCGGCAGACCAAAATCGTCGGCGATTTCAGTCGCCCGGGCTTGGGTCTTGTGGACCAGATCTTCGTGCTTGGTGGTGAACCGCTTCCAGCCACGACCGGTCAGCACGCTGACCCGCTCATAGAATTGCGGGTCCAGCTCGGCGCCGTAGTAATGCTTCAAGAAGTCTTCGCGCTTCACCTTGGCGTCGACGGCTGAGCGCAACATCTTGCCCTCAACCTGCATCAACGCCTTTTGCATATTGGAAAGCTGTTCGAACAGCTCTTCAATCCGCAAATTATGGAGGCGCACCGCTTTGAGCTCTTCGACCAAGGCATTAGCCTTGTCGTTATATTCTTGCATGAAGGCGTCATCAACGGGCTCGCCCGCCTTGGCCGCCTCTAGCATACGCTCTTGGCGCATGGCGATTTCAGGGTATTCCATGGCGATCTTTTTAAAGACCTCCATGACTTGTGGCCGCAAGGTTTCCTCAAGGACGGCCAGGGACATCTGGCTTTCTTCATCCTCATCGTCACTATCACTGCCGCCGTCACCATCGACACTATCGGGCGTATCGGCTTCTAAGGTTTCATCGTCGTCATTTTCTTCGTCGGGATCGTCATCTTCGTCGACCTCGTCGTCACCATCAGCGTCATCATCGCTATCGGCATCATCATCCTTGTTACCTTGAAGGTGGATGGCCGCATCGCCATCATCGTCAGGGTCGGGAACGCCACCATAGGTGGTCTCCAGATCAACGATCTCACGCAGTAAAATCCGCTCTTCGATCAGCTCTTCATACCAGCGGACAATCGCCATCAAGGTCAGCGGGCTTTGATAGATCCCGCTGATCATCATCTCCCGGCCCGCCTCGATACGCTTGGCGATGGCAATCTCGCCCTCACGGCTCAGCAGTTCAACCGACCCCATTTCGCGCAGATACATGCGCACGGGGTCATCGGTGCGACCCACATCATCATCTTTGAGATTGCCTGAGTCCCGTTTGGTATCGCCTTCTTCAGAATCACTGTTCGAATTGGCGGCTTCGGGTTCTTCCTGCTCTTCATTCTCCACCACATTGATGCCCATCTCACTGAGGCTCGACATGGTGTCTTCGATTTGCTCGGAGGAATACTGATCGGCCGGCAGGGCAGCGTTCAGCTCATCATAGGTGATGTAGCCTTTCTCTTTACCCTTCGCGATCATCTTCTTCACCGCCTGACCGACATTGTCGATCATGGGCTGATCTGAAGTATCCTCTTTTGATTTTTTCGCCTTGGTGGCGGACTTCGCGGCAGTACTTGTTGCCATGCTAGTGCATATCCTCAGCCATAATATCAGTCGCCAGCGGCTGGTGCCGACGGCTGATTGTTTCACGCATCCCCAGCGCCGCGCCCTATTCGCTTGCGCTGGAAGCTCACTAAAACTTCGCTGGCCGGCATAGGGTGCAGGCCTTGCGATCTAATTATCAGCCATTTTTATGGTCGTATTTCGGCTAGATAGCCTTTGATGTAGCGTATGTGAGCACTGTTTTCAGCCCCCCTGAGACAGTTTTCTCACTTTTTCTGACGTTTTTTTAATATTTGCGGCCTTCACACGACATAAATCAACCGATTTTGCATCAATCGATCGGTGAGAGGCCTGCGCTAATCTGCATCCGAATGGGTAAAACGCGCGTCTAGAACCGCATGATTGAGGGACCGCCAGCGGCCCATATCATCCTCACTGGGGGCGCTACCATCACCGGTATCAAGCCGTTTTGCCGTATCCGATAACTCATCGGTCAGGGCATGTCGGTGCAAGGTGTCAAGCGCATCGGCGATCCCACGTCGGGCATCACGCGGCTCAGCCGATGGTTTGGCAAAGCTTAAAAACTCAATACCTTGGCCCGATTGCAGGCGCCCGATCGCGGCCTGTAGGCCCCGCTCATTCAGGCTTTGCAGTAAACTCTCAGGGGTACAATCCTGATCCTCTGACCACAGGCTGATCAGCGCATCCCGCAGGGTCGCCAAAGCTTGATCCGCGATGGGCAATTCGCACAGCATATCCGCGTGCTCATCAAGCAAGCTTGGGTGGGCCATGAGGGTTTTTAGGATGACCCGATGGGCGAAAGGCGTTGGTGATTGTGGTGATTTTGGCTTCACGGCCAGGCTTGGTTGATAAGAGCCTGACCGCGTGCCTGACCGCTGGCCAGGGCGCGATCCTCGCTGTTGTTCGCGCTGGGCGCGGCGGTGTTGATAGGCGGCATCCCGCACCCGGGATTGGAACTCCTGACCATAAAACCGGCGCAGCTCTTGGTGTTCGATTGTGCCAATCTGCTTGTCCAGCCCGGCTTGCAGCCCCGCCCATGCCTCCGGCGTATCCAGACTGCGCTGGCTAACCTCCATCTGCCATAGCTTATCAGCAAGACTGTCGGTTTGCTCTAGGCACGCTAGCAATCCCGCCTTGCCGCCTTGTTGCAACAGGCTGTCGGGGTCTTCGCCATCGGGCATGGTGGTGAAGCGTACCGTACGATCAGGCTGTACCTGGGGCAGGATCCGCTGGACGGCCCGGAATGCCGCCCGCTGGCCCGCAGCATCACCATCAAAACACAAAATCGGTGCGGGACCACCGGGCCCAGCAAGACGCCAAGCCTCGACCACCTGATCCTCGGTTAACGCGGTCCCCAAGGGCGCTACCGCCCCTTCAAAGCCCGCCCGGACCATGGCGATCACGTCCATATACCCTTCAACCACGATAATGGTATGGCCCTTACCAGCATGTTGGCGGGCCCCCGCCATGTTGTAGAGCAGCTGGCTTTTGTGGAAGAGCGGCGTGTCCGGGGAATTGAGATATTTGGGACCCTCGCCATCGAGCAAGCGGCCGCCAAAGGCGACCACACGACTACGCCGATCCGTGACGGGAAACAGCAAGCGATGGGAGAAAAATGAAAAGGGCTCGCGGCCATCATGCTGGGATGGCTTCACCAACCCAGCCTCAATCATCATAGCATCATCAAAGCCCAGCTTTTTCAGAGCCTTACGCATCGCCTGGCGATCGCTGGGCGCATAGCCCAGGCGAAATCGCTCCAACGTCCCACGGTCTAAACCGCGGCTTTCGATATAGTCCAACGCCCCCTGTCCTTCCGAGCCATAGAGAGCTTTTTCGAAGTACAAACAAGCCGCCTCGCACACATCATGAAGGGTTTTCGCGCGCTCTGCCTTGGCGGCTTGTTGGGGGGTTGGTTTGGGCACGTCTAGCCCGGCCTGGGCGGCTAAGGCTTCCACCGCCTCGGGGAAGGAAAGCCCCTCCACCTCCATCACAAAGCTGATGATGTCGCCGTGTTTGCCGCTGGAAAAGCAATGGTAGAACTGCTTTTGGTCATTGACGGTAAAAGACGGGGTCTTTTCCTTGTTAAACGGGCTGAGACCCGCATATTCGCGCCCTTGACGTTTTAATTGCACATGGCGACCCACCACCTGGGAAACCGGCAGGCGGTGGCGAAGCTCATCGAGAAATTCGGGCGTGATCGACATGGTTTTGTTTTAGGCCATTCTGGCCACAACCGCCAAGGACCACGCGCGGCCATGACAGCCCCGCGTGGTGTAACCGGCGGATAACCAGGTGCACGATTTGTGGATAAGCAAGATAGCCAATGACAAGGCTACTGTTATCCAGCTCCAGCCAAGCGTTGCTTTACCAATTGACTGGCTTTGGCAAAATCAATCCGGCCAGCATAACGGGATTTGAGCACGCCCATGGCTTTGCCCATATCCTTGATGCTCTCTGCGTTCAGCTCGGTTAACACGCCATCGATCGTCGCGGTCAACTCATCACCTTCAAGCTGCTGGGGCAAAAAGGTTTGAATGATCCGCACTTCAGTCCGCTCTTGTTCAGCCAGCTCACAGCGCCCGCCTTGCTCATAGAGCGCGATACTATCTTGGCGCTGTTTGATCATGCTTTGCAGCATGGCGAGGATTTCCTCATCCACGATGCCGTCATAATTACCGCGCGAACGGGCCGCCACATCACGGTCTTTCAACGCCGCGATAATCAACCGCAAGGTTGACGTGGTTTCCTTATCCTTGGCCTTCATGGCCTCTTTCAGCTGACCGGTGAACTGTTCACGCAGCGTCCCGGTTGCAGCCTGGGTGGTGGTGTCAGCTTTTGTTGTGTCAGTTGTTGTCTCGGACATGGTCGTCATCCCGTTAGCGATAAAATGATGCAGGGGCTGCTTACTGTTTCTTGCGGTGCCATAAACCCTAAAACACCGCCTGAAAAGCGGCAAACAGAACCAGCGTTGTAGGATAAGCCTTAGAAATGGCCCCACCGCCCCTCTATAACAAGGGGTGGGGTGCCACCGGTTCTGTTATCTGCTTTGCATTTTCCACATGCGACACATCCACAGCAGGCACACATTTTCTCCTAGCCAGCAGCCCCACTACTCACTAGGTTCTCGACTTCGGGTTGACCGGCTTTTGTTGCGGGCCACTGGGTCACGCAACTTACGCGCCGTTCAGCGCCCACGCCCTTGTGTTCGAACCACCCCGGTTCGCTAGCCCAAAGGCCGCGTGTTTGACCGTAACCCGAGGATCATGTGTCACCATGACCAATATTCGTCCAACCGGTGCTGATGCAGCCCTGGTGCTTGATGATGGCAGCGTTTTTTGGGGTCAGGGCCTGGGGGTCCAAGACCACAATGTGGGTGAGAT
>JBCCBF010000058.1:0-11127 GCA_039814445.1 Pseudomonadota bacterium | reverse complement strand
GGTTCGACTGGGCCGGACGGGCCTGGGCGAGCACGTCGGGATGGGGCTTATATATGATCTGCGCATCGGGGTTTTCATCGGCGGCCAAACGCACGAGTTGGTTGCTCTCAAAGGGTTCACCAACCCCGAACTCGATCGATTGATCATCTTCTACCTGGCCCAGGACAAGGATGCGTGTTTTGTCCTTGGGCCCATAAAGCGGCGTCACATCGTATGGTGCGGCATGATTGTATTTGCTGACGCCTAAGGTGGCCAATCGGCGCATGCCCGCCTCGGCACGGTCAATCATGCCAGGATCAAAATCATGGGTGAGCAATAAATGGGTGAGGTCAGATTCTTGGCGTGGGTCAAAATACATGCCCCGGCTATCAAAACATAAGGATAGGGGGGCTGATTTTGTGCTGGTCAAGCCGATTGAACGTAAGAAGCCATCCTCCACCCGTTGGGTCGGGATGCCTTGTTCAGCGGCCAGTTGCGCCAAGCCTTCGGGTTCTTTCATGCCCCAAAAGATGATCGTGGTGGGCGGCTCAAGGGCGATGGCTTTGGCAACCTGGTCCACGCCACAGGTTTCATCGAAATAGATGATGTCCGGACGCTCACCATCCTTATCGGTCAGGAAGTGGGCAAAGGACGCTTCCTTCCATCGCCACATCCCAACCACATAGACCAAGGGGCGCAAACCAAACCCACTTAAATGGGCGGTACTCGGATCCTGTGGGTTGGCGGTAGAGAGCATGAAATCTGGTGTCCTAAGCGTGGTAGCCTGGCGAACCATAAGCGACCCTTAAGGCCCGCCCATGGTAAAGGTGGCAAGCCAGGATGCCTTATGGCAAGGTCATGAGGCCTTCTGTAATGACATAATAAGTTATGCGATTATGACGGGTGTTAGGCTAGCCCTCACCATTCTCGCCTTTATTGAAAAATGCGGCAATCTCTAGATCAACAACATGTCTTGATCGCCGGTGGCAGCGGTGAGCTGGGCTTTGCCGCAGCGCGCGCCTTGGTTGATGCAGGCGCACCCGTGACCCTGCTGGCCCGCGGTTCCGAAGCGCTGACCACAGCGGCCACCCGGTTGATCAACGATGTGGATGGCGATGTGCTGACCGTGACGGCTGATCTGGCCAACCGGCCATCGGTTTCACGGGCTGTGGATCATGCTGTGGCCTCATTCGGCGATATCCAAACCGTTATTTATGCCCTCCGCCATGATGTCACGGGCCCCTATGACCAGCTTGACCCCGCGGTGTTCCAACAGGCGTTGACCACCATGGTGGCGGGTGCCCTTAACCTGGCGGCGGCGACTATCCCGGCCATGCAGGCCCGGGGCCAGGGGCGGGTGTTGTTTATGATGGGGCAGGATGCCGTGGCCGGTCGCCGCTTTGGGGCGGCGGATTGTGCGATCATGCATGGTTTGAACGGCATGATCCGTGCGTTGGCACGGGAAGTGGCGGATACTGGCGTGATAGTTAATGGTCTGGTTTGTGGACTGGTCGATAGTGACCGCCTGGCCCTCGAAGTTGACCAGGTGATCGCCCATACGCGGCGGGATCGTAACACGGTTATGGCGGAATTGAGCCTGCGTAACCCCCAGCGTCGGCTTATTGAATTGGCGGAAATTGGTGATCTGGCCTGTTGGCTCGTGGACCCGCAGAACAAGGCGATAAACGGCCAAATCATCGCCGCTGATGGTGGCGAAGTTGGCTCACCTCTATAGTTTACAAAATCCAGTCTTTGTTTCTCTGGTAATCACGATTAAGGTGTTGGTAATAACTGAGATTATGTCTCGACCTGTCACCACCGTGACGCAGCAATCAAGCATCTGAGGGCTTAGGCGATAACGCCCATGGCGGATAATCCGAAACCGGACGATATCGATGACGGCGCGAGTGAGGCGATCCAAAGCCCGCTAAAGCTCGCGGCTGAGAACTTCATGGATGATAGCGAGCACGAAGTGAGCGCTTTACCCGATGCTGCGCTCGCCGCTGACCCTGCCGCTGATGACCCAGCTGCCGATCCCGCGCTCGCAGCGGAAACCGCTGATCCCGATGCTCCCGAACCCACTGTTTTGGGCTATGACCCCGATGGTGAGTTTGGCGATATGGATGAGATGGCGGCCTGGATGGATGGCGTTGATGAAAACGCCAACCAGGCCGATATCGATGCGATCTTCAGCGATTCAGGGGTGACGCCTGAAGCCGTTGAGCAGATGGAAGAAGAGATCGCCGCCCTTGAAGAAGGCCAGAAATACACGGCCCACTGGGATAATTTCTGTGCGGAAAACCTGCCGGCTGATGATCTGCTGCCTGAGTTCAAATTCTCAAAAATCTGGCTGCGCCACCCTGACCGGTTAAACGCAGTCACCGATTTGCTCGATCGCATGGTGTTTGCTGGGCACGCAGAGAATGCCTGTTTCCGAACGTCCAAGGGCGTTTGGAGCTACACCGATGTGTATCGTGACGCCAACCAATTTGCCCATGTGCTGATGGATGAATTAGGCGTGATCCCTGGCTCCCGCGTCTTGTTGCGTGGGTTTAACACGCCGTTGCTATGCGCAGCGTTTTTGGCGATCTTGAAGGTGGGGGCGGTGGCCGTGCCCACCCCACCATCCATGAAGGCCCGGGACCTGGCTCGGATTGTTGATAAAGCCCAGTGCAATTTTGCGATTTGTGATGACCGGCTCACCGGGGAATTAGCCCGGGTACAGGAAAAACGCCCTGACCTTTATGAGGTGGTGGTGTTTGCGGGCAATGGGCAGCGACCCGATGGCGCTGCTGCCTATGATGGGGCCGAAACCGGGGCTGAGGGCTGGCGTTACGCCGAGCCATTGATGACCCCGAAAGAACCGCAATTTGATAATTTTGATACCTCGGCTGAGGATATCTGCCTCATTGCGTTCACCAGCGGCACCTCGGGCGAGGTGAAGGGCACGATGCATCACCATCGTGATCTGATTGTGACCTCTGATTGCATGCCGCGATCGGTACTGCCGGCCATGCCCGATGATGTTTTCGTGAGCAATATGCCGCTCAGCGAAGCCTTTGGCCTGTCGTCCCTCATTCTATTTCCCATGCGTATTGGTGCCTCGTCGATCTTACTCCAGCAGTTTGATGCGAAAGTGCTGATCCAAGCGATCGATAAACTCAAAGCCACCATTTGTTGCTCATCGCCAAGCAGCTACCGAAAGATGCTGGAGTTGACCGGTAAGTTTGATGCCACCCGGTTGGTCACCTGCGTGTCCAGTGGCGAGCCCTTGTCACCCGCGGTTTACGAGCAGTGGCGCAATCAAACGGGCAGCACCATCATCGATGCGTTTGGCTCGACAGAATTACTGGGCCGGGTGATCGCCTCACCGATGGAAGATATACGCCCCGGGGCGACCGGTAAGCCGGTGGAAGGGTATCAATGCCGGGTGGTCGATGAAGGATTCCGCGATTTGCCCGCGGGTATGACGGGACGTTTGTTGGTCAAAGGGCCCACAGGCTGTCGTTACCTGGCGGGTGAGAAGCAAGAGCTGTATGTCCAAAATGGTTGGAATGTGACGGGTGACTATTACAGCATCGACCGGGATGGGTTTTATTGGTTCCGCGGTCGGATGGACGACATCATCGATAATGGTGGTTATGAGATTGTCGCGCCAGAGATCGAAGAATTGTTGATCAATCACCCATCGGTGGCTGATTGCGCGGTCGTGGCCGCACCAGATAAGGCCCTAGGGACCGTGGCGAAAGCCTATATTGTGCCGGCCCCTGATCAGAAGGCCGGGGATGATTTGACCAAGGAATTATCTGAATTCCTGCGCCGTGAGGAAGATGCGTTCAAATGCCCAACCCAATGGGATTATGTCCCGAGCCTGCCGCGTACGGATGCCGGCGTCATGCAGCGTTATAAGCTGCGGGAGCACGCTAAAAAGATGTACGCGAAACAGCAAAGCATGATGCGCTAAGCGCCGGTTCCAGGCGGGCTTCACCACACCGCATCACACCGTTACGCCTCACAGAATAGTCATGCATGAGCGGCACATGGCCCGGCCTTGCCCTGGGACCTTGTATCGGGGCCTTGCCCTGGTTTGCTAGGCTGCAAACGCCTCATGAGAAAAAAGCCCAGGTTTAACTCCTGGGCTTTTCAATAATGTATCTGATTGGACTGGGCGGGACTGTACCGCACTGGATCAGGCCAGAGGCCGAATCCTTAGTTCAACCGTGCGGGCAGTTTATCAATGCTATCGGCCAGGATGTCTGAGGCTTTGGCGTCATCGAGCTGTTGTTCGATCACGCTGCGTGTGGCTTGCACCGCAACCTCAGCCGCCACAGCGCGTACCTCTGCCACCGCTTGGGCTTCCATTTGCTGGATCCGTGTCTCGGCGATTTTCTTTTGCCGTTCGCCCGCAGCTTCTGCATCCGCCTGCGCTTGTTTGAGCAGGTCGCTGGCCTGACGTTTTGCACTGGAAACAATCTCAGCAGCGGTCTTTTCAGCATCACGCTGTTGGCGTTGATACTGGGCTAACATCGCCTGGGCTTCTTCGCGCAGGGTTCGTGCTTCCTCGATTTGATTGCGGATTGCGTCGCTCCGCTCATCGAGTTTTTCGGTCACCACGCCGGTCACTTTTTTATAGACCAAGGCTACAAAAATGACGAAGCCTAGCAGGACCCAGAAATCAGTGCTTTGGAAGATATCCATTAGCTTAAGCCCTCCATGGCCTGATCAACGGCTTTTGTAACCGTGGCTTTATTCGGCTTCATCTGGGCAATGCGTTCAACGCTGTCTTGTACCGCATCAGAGACAATAGCGCTCAACTCACCGAACACTTCGGTTTGTTGCTCGTTGATCTTGTTCTCTGCTTTGGTCAGACGGCCTTTGATCGTGCTTTCCACCTTGGCAAGCTTGGCCGCGGTATCGGCATTGGCTTTTTCCTGGGCTTTGGCGATGGCATCATGAGCGGCGGCGCGGGCTTCACTTAATGAGGCCTCATACGCCGCTTCGGCGGCTTCTGCTTCTGCCCGGACCTCTTCGGCGGTGCTTAGATCACCGGTGATCTTCTCACTACGCTCTTCCAACACTTCGGTGTAGCGGGGCAAAACCCGTTTACGAAGGTATTGGAACAGTAAAAAGAAGACGAGCAATAGCCAAAACACCTGAGAGGAGAAATTCTCAGGGTTAAACTGCGGCAAACCACCTTTGCTCTCAGCTTCCGGTTCCGCCGCCAACACCGTCGCCGCGTCATGGGCGTAGAGCCCAAGGGTGGCGATAGCGGTGACCGCTACGGTTTTGAGGCGTGCACTAACTGACATGGTCATGGGATCCCCCAAATGACAGGGCGGCGGCAGACCTTAAGCGACTGCCGCCCACAAACCAGTCGATTAGACGAATAGGATCAAGAACGCGATCAACAGCGCGAACAGAGCGATAGCTTCGGTCAGCGCGAAGTAGAGGATGCCTGCGCCTTTGAGTTCGCCAGAGACCGATGGGTTCCGGGCGATCGATGCCAGCAAGGTGGAGAAGATGTTACCCAGAGCAAGGGCCACACCAAACAGTGGGATCAGGGCAAGAGCAGCACCGATAACGCGAGCGGCTTGTTCTTCCATTAGTAGAGTTTCCTTCAGTTACTAAGTTGTTGGTTTAATACCGAGAAATTGATGATTTGCCAGTCTATTTCGTGGTGATGACAAACCTTAGTGAAGTTCCAGCGCGTCTTTTAGGTAGACGCAGGTCAGAACCGCAAAAACATAGGCCTGGATGAAGGCGATCAAAAATTCAAAACCGGTGAGGGCAATGATCAGTAAGAGCGGCGCGATACCACCAAGCACACCCAGGGTCACTGCAAAGCCAGCAAACACTTTCAGCATGATATGACCCGCCATCATGTTGGCGAACAAACGGATCGACAGGCTGATGGGCCGGGACAGATACGCGATCAATTCGATCGGCACGACCAGGAATAACAAGGGCCAAGGCACCCCGGCGGGGGTGAACAGGGTCAAGAAATGCAAACCGTGCTTCATAAACCCAACGATAGTCACCGTCAGGAACACCACCATGGCGAGCGCAAAGGTCACGATGATATGGCTGGTATAGGTGAAGCTAAAGGGGATCATGCCCAGGAAGTTCCCCATGAGCACGACCATAAAAATCGTGAACACGAAGGGGAAGTATTCCCGGCCTTTTGAGCCGGTCTGTTCCTTAATCAAATTCGCAATGAATTCGTATAAGGTTTCACCAGCGGCCTGCCAGCGACCTGGTACTAAGGCCCGGCGGCTCATGCCGATGTTCAGAAAACCAACGGTCAATAACGCGCCGATAACCATCAGCAGCGAGGCGTTGGAAAAGGATAAATCAATACCGGCCACTTCAATGGGCACAATCGGTTTGATCTCAAACTGTTTAAGCGGGTCCAGGGCCACGGCCAGTCTCGTCGTCTTGCGGTCTGCACCGGTTTCACGGTGCTGTTGATCGGTGCTTTACGATCGGATGATCGTCGGGCGAGAGGTCGAAAGTCGTTTAACGCAGAAGTGTTAGTCGGACTCAGAAGTTGGTGTATCAGGCTTATGCTCGGCACCACCATCGTTCTTATCGTCGCGCTCTTGCGTCGCTTCCTTCTCCTGGCGTGTTGCCATACGGTAGACGTTGAGAAATCCAGCGGCTGACCCCAGAAAAAACATGACGATTAACGCCAAGGGCAGAGTGCCAAGCCATTGATCTAACGTCCAGCCGATGAAGGTCGATACCCCGATGGCCGAGACAAACTCGATACCGATGCGCATGCCTTGCCCAAGATTACCCGTTGCGCTGGTTTGACGAAGGGTTTCGGCGTCTACACCGTCTGCCTCTTGTTTCGCCGTTGCAATGCGTGTCTTGAGGTCGTCTAGCGACATCGAACTCGTACCTTCATGCGCTATTGCGTTTGCATGGCCCCAACGGATGAGGTTTTAACGCAAACCCAACGGTGCAATCCGCTACCGCAGTCGCCGCGCAAACTAAGGATGGGGGGAGCAGCTGTCAAGCGCTATTGGTGCTGAAAAACGGCGGAAAACCGGCAAAAATTTCTGTTTTGTTACAGCCTGCTAAATTCTGGCGCAAAACTCAGCATTTTACCCGAGCCAGAACCTTGCCAAGGATAGGCAAGTCACCCCCTCATCCGGCGTCAGCGAGGCCGTAAGACCGATCAGCCGGCTTCGCGTAGTTTCGCACCTTCGTCCAAATCGACGGCCACCAGCTGGGATACCCCACGCTCAGCCATCGTCACCCCATAAAGGCGGTGCATCCGGGCCATGGTTAACCGGTGGTGGGTAATGACCAAAAAGCGTGTGGTGTCGGTTTTGACCATCTCGTCGAGCATGTTGCAGAACCGGTCCACATTCGCCTCATCAAGCGGGGCGTCCACCTCATCGAGCACACAGATCGGTGAGGGATTGGTTTGGAAAATCGCAAACAACAAAGCAATCGCCGTGAGGGCCTGTTCACCACCGGATAAGAGCGACAAATTCTGCAAACGCTTACCGGGCGGTGAGGCATAGATCTCAAGCCCAGCATCCAGCGGGTCTTCGGCTTCGGTCAAGGTCAGTTGGGCGCGACCACCACCGAAAAGCGTCACAAACAGATGCTGGAACGCCTGGTCCACTTTGGCAAACGCATCGAGCAAGCGTTGCCGGGCTTCGCTTTTTAGTTTGGCGATGCCTTGGCGCAGACGGTTAATCGCGGCGATCAAGTCATCACGTTCGGCGACCAGGGTATCGATCTCACCTTGCAAGGCGTCGGCTTCTTCCTCGGCGCGCAAATTCACCGCACCCAGGGTCTCGCGCTCCTTGCGCAAGCGTTCCACCCGTCGTTGCAGATCCTCAAGCGGCGGTACGGGCTTATCGCCATGCTCTGATAAGGACAGGGCTTGTTCTGGCCTGCATTCCAGACGTTCGGCGGATTCTTCCTTGAGTTGCTCAACCTTATTGCGGGCCATATCCACGGCGGCTTCAGCCCGGGCGCGGGCCTCACGGCTATCGGCGGAATGGCCTTCTGCTTGACGTAAGCGCCGGTCGATTTGGCTGAGGTTCTCTTCGGCCTCTTGCAACAAGTCGCTTTTCGCCCGGGATTCCCGTTCTGCTTCGCTCAAGCTGCTGGATAAATGCTGTTCCTTGGCCGCAAGCTCATCGGGTTTGCTTTGCAAATCGGTGAGTTCTTGGCGCAGTTCAGCGGCCCGGGTGGCCAAATCCTTGCTGTGCTCATCGGCCCCGGACATGCGGTCATTCCAGGTTTTGACCTCTTGGTCGATCGCCTCCACCCGGCGCTTACGGCCAAAGATTTCACGCTTTATCCGTTCAGCCAGTTGTTGCTTATCATGGGCGGTGGCGCGGGCAGCGGTGAGTTGTTCACGGAAATCATCAAGCACTTGGATCGCTTCATCCAGCGATGGCATGGCCTGCAACTCAGCCTTGGCGGCCTGTTGTTGCTCTTGCGCGGTGGTCAGGTCACGGGCGTGGCCGGCGATACGCTCACGCAAACCCGCCATGGCGGCTTCCGCTTTGGATTGGGCCTGGGTGGTTTGGGTCAGCTGGCTTCGTGCCTCGCCCACAGCGGCATAAGCAGCCCGCACCGCTTGGCGTGCCGATTGTTCGGCTTCGCGGGCTGTGGCCAGCGCCTCACGGGCGGTCGCGGCTTTGGTCTGTTCGGTGCTCAGGGCTTGTTCGGCGGTGGCCAGCTCGCCGGTTAGGGCCGTCAAGCGGTTGCGCTGTTCAAGCTTGGCCGCAGCATCGGTGGCCGCTGGCTTTCGGGCGGTATAGCCATCCCACCGCCATAACTCGCCCTCTTTGGTCACCAATAGCTGGCCGGGTTGCAAGTCACCGGCTGCCTTATCGCCAGCCTCGCGGTCTATAACCACCGCGATTCCTTGGAGGGCAGCGGTCAAATTGGCGGGGGCTTTGATTTTATCGACCAGTGCCGTTCCCGTTTTCGGGGTCGGGACCGGGGCTCCATCAGCGCGCCAGAAATAATCGGTGTCAGCGTCGGTGGAGGCGTCAAGGGCGAGGCCCAGGGCCGCCGCCAGTGCTGTTTCAAAACCGGTATCGGCTTTGATGTCATCAAGCACCGGTTTGCCGGTGGCGCTATCCCCGCTGGTATCTTTGCCGATTAGATGTTGCAGGGCGCTGATCTCAGCCTGAATTTTGTTGAGGGCTGATTGCGCGGTTTGTTCGGCCTGCCGAGCCTCACCATGGGCTTGATCCGCCTGGCTGATGGTGGCTTCGGCATCGGTCTGGGCTTTTTCTGATTGGGCCAGCTTGGCTTCAGCCGTGGTCACAACCGCCTCTAGCTGGCTCAGCTTATCGCCTGCGACTGTGTCGCCTTGCATGGCTGTGAGCTGGCTTTCCAGACGGGTTTTCTCGCTGGCCACATTCTCAAGCCGTCGCGCCAAATCCGATAGGCGTTGGGTCAGGTTCCGTTGGGCGGTTTCTTGGACAGCGGTTTCGCGGGTGAGGGATGCCACGCGCTCATCCAGCCGGGCCACATCGCTTTGGGCCTCACCGGCGGCGGTGATCGCCTCGGTCTCGCGCTCGTTTTCACCCTCTTGGGCTGTTTCGATTTCGCGCTTTTCCTTTTGCAACCGCGCCAGGGCGTCGGCGGCATCGGTCAGCAATGTGCTGGCGCGGGTCTGGTCTTGTTCGATTTGGGCTAACCGGTTGGCCGCGGCGTTCTGCTGGCTTTCAAGCCGCTTGGCCTCGGTGGCCAATTGTTCGGCTTCGAGCTTTAATCGTTGGACCTTAGCGGATGCTTGGGCTGCTGCTTCACGCAGTGGCGGCATGGCCGTGGCCTGGTTGGTTTGGGCCGTGCTTTCCTGGGCGACGGTGACCAATAATTCACGCACGCGAATTTCAGCGGCGGCAAAGATCGCTTGGGCTTGTTCAAGATCTGCCTGCGCATCGATCCATTTCTTATGCAGCAACAGGGCATCAGCCTGGCGGATGCGGTCGGAAATGGTGCGGTAGCGCGCGGCCTGGCGGGCTTGGCGCTTGAGATTGCCGAGCTGGGTTTCCATGGTGCCCAGCACATCTTCAACCCGCTCCAGATTGTTCTCAGCCGCCCGCAGGCGTAATTCTGCCTCATGACGACGGGCATGCAGGCCACTAATGCCGGCGGCTTCTTCTAGGATGCTACGGCGCTGGGTGGGCTTGGCGTTAATCACCGCGCCCACCTTGCCCTGGCTGACCATGGCGGTGGAGGTGGCGCCGGTGCCGTGATCGGCGAACAGGATTTGTACATCCCGCGCCCGCACGGCTTTGCCATTGATCCGGTAATCAGAGCCATTGCCGCGCTCGATCTTCCGGGCCACGTCTAGCTCATCAGCCTCATTGAATGGCGGTGGTACAGTTTTCTCGTCATTCTCGAGGCCCAGCACCACTTCGGCCATGTTGCGGGCCGGGCGGTTCGAGGTGCCACCAAAGATGACATCTTCCATCTCGCCGCCACGCATGCGCTTGGCTGAGGTTTCACCCATCACCCAACGTAACGCTTCCACCAGATTTGATTTGCCACAGCCATTGGGTCCCACCACCCCGGTCAGACCGGGGGCAATGGTTAGCTCTGTCGATTCAACGAAACTTTTGAAACCATGAAGGCGAAGCTTGGCAAATTTCATCTAGGGGTTCATTCCGACGAGGGGCGGTGATGGTACCGCCACTCTGGGCTACGGGGCGTTAGGACGCCTCATCGGGTAGCAAACGATCAATTTTGCGCTGGAAGACCGAGAAATCTTCTGCGCCGATCACCCGATCAGCGTCATTGTTGATGATGAAGGTCGGGGTTGAGCGGATACTGAACCGTTCTTGCCCTTCCAATTGACGTGTGAGAATTGAGTTTTGCAGCTCCTCATTGTCCAAACAGGCCTGGACCGCGTTGGCGTCCATGCCCACCAGGGTACCAAAGGTGGTTAACACAGAGATCGGGTCGCGTGACCGGGACCAGCGCTGTTGGTTTTTGAACAGCACGTCCACGAAATCGAAATAGCGTTCTTCGGGCACGCAGCGGGCGAGCATGGAAGCGCGCAGGCCAACCCCATCAAATGGGAAATCCCGATACACCAACCGCACCTTGCCGGTATCGATGTATTCGCTTTTCAACCGGGGCAGGGTGTCATTGTGGAACCGG
>JBCCBF010000380.1:0-2351 GCA_039814445.1 Pseudomonadota bacterium | reverse complement strand
GTGGACGCAATGTCATCCCCTGGTTATCCCCGGCTGATCCACATGGTTTTGGGAACCATCGCGGCAAACCCATGGTCTTGTGGGTGACACTGTTGATAGGAGTGACAGTGACGATCAGTTAAGCCAGCGCAGCCCTGGGTTGCGAGGCTTGTTGATGACGTTTTTCACCAACCTGGGATAAGGTGTCAAAACCGACCCTATGGGTTTTGTAAAATTTCGGTTATGCCCAAGCCCATGGCTTTTGTGGTTAAGATCGATCCACCGGGGGACAATCTCATGGGTAAACTCGACATGGTTCTGAGCATATCCGGTCGCCCTGTGCCATCGGCTAGTTTATCCCCAACCCTTCCCCGTGATTTCCCCTCATCCATACCCATGATCTCCACACCCTCCCATGACGATAGCGCGGCCAATGCCCGTAAATTTCACCTTCATCTGATCTCTGACAGTAGTGGTGAGACGATCAACAGCGTGGCGCGGGCGGCCTTATCCCAGTTCGATAACGTGGAACCGATCGAGCATTTCTGGAACTTGGTGCGTACCGAACGTCAGCTGGCCCTGGTGATCGAAGAGATCGAGCGGTCACCGGGTCTCGTGATGATGACCCTTGTGGATGATAATCTGCGCATGAAACTCACCGAACGCTGCCGGGAATTACAATTGCCCTGTGTGCCGGTGCTGGATCCGGTGATGAATGCCCTGGGTCTTTACCTTGACCAGGAACGCCACTCGGAACCGGGCCGTCAGCATGCCTTGGACGCGGCTTATTTCCACCGGATTGAGGCGATGGATTTCGCCTTGTCCAATGATGATGGTCAAATGGGCCAGCGGCTGAAAGAAGCCGATGTGGTGTTGGTCGGTGTGTCACGCACGTCAAAGACCCCCACCTGTATTTACCTGGGCAACCGCGCGGTCAAAGCGGCCAATATCCCCTATGTGCCCGGCGCCCCCTTGCCGGAAGATCTGCACACGGTGACCAAGCCCTTGATCGTTGGCTTAACCAAGGACCCCGACCGCCTGGTACAAATCCGCCAGCAGCGTTTGCGCATGCTGAACCAGGGCAATGATACCGATTATGTGGACCCCGATAAGGTCCGGGCTGAGGTGTTGGAAGCCCGCCGCCATTTTGCCAAACACAAATGGCCGGTGATTGATGTGACCCGCCGATCAATTGAGGAAACCGCGGCTGAAATCATGATGTTATTAAGCCGTCGCCGGGCCAAGATGGCCTCAGGTGATGGTGGTAGCCCAACAGCCGATCAGGCTGATCACTAATATGGTGACCACAACCCCAGACGGTCATCCCGGTAATAACGTTAATCACGGCCATAACGGTGATACCCAGTCATGGCTCCAGGCGCCCTTCGTTCTGGCGTCGGGCTCAGCCTCGCGCCTGGGCATGTTGCGCGCGGTGGGGATTGATCCCATCATTGCGCCTGCCGCGCTGGATGAGGATGAGGTCAAAGCGTCTTGTAAGGCTGCGGGCCTGACCGCCGGCGAAACCGCTGAGGCGTTGGCCGAGACCAAAGCCAAGCGCGTCGCAGCTAAATACCCCGACGCTTATATCCTGGGCTGTGATCAGATCATGGCGATCGAGCCTAAGGGTGACCAGCCCTATACATGGTTTGATAAACCCGCCGATCATGGCGTTTTACGCGACCAATTGATGGCGATTAGTGGTCAGACCCATGTTCTTGAAACCGCCGCTGTGCTGCTGTACCGCGGGGCGCGGATTTGGCATCAGCTGGCCCGGCCTAAACTGACCGTACGGCCCCTTACGGCTGAGTTTATCGACCAGTATGTGGCGTCAGCGGGTGATGAGTTGCTGTCTTGCGTTGGCGGTTACCAGATCGAAGCCTTGGGGCCGCATTTGTTTCATCGCATTGAGGGGGATGAGTTTTCGATTCGTGGCTTGCCTCTCTTGCCATTGCTCGGTTTTCTGCGCGAGCGAAAGGTTATCCTGGGATAAGGATCAGCGGCTAAGGATCAGCGAGCCCGGCTCGAAAACAGCGGCTTGATAAGAACTGGGCGGTTAAAAAGCGCCTGGCGCCACGGGCTGATCGGGAATTGGCAGTAAGATCCAATAACGCCCGCGGCTTTTCATCCGGCCGGCTCGTTCCTCAGCGTCGGCGCCATAGCCCCAAAACACATCACCCCGAACCCCGCCGCGGATCGCACCACCGGTATCTTGCGCCACCATGAGGCGTTGAATTTTCTGGCCTGCATCAAGCGGGTCGGTTGCCTCTAAAAACATCGGCGCGCCATAGGGCAACAGGGATCGGTCAATGGCCAGGCTACGCCCAGCGGTGAGCGGCAACCCTTCGCCACCGATGGGGCCGGGGCCATCGATT
>JBCCBF010000329.1:0-3170 GCA_039814445.1 Pseudomonadota bacterium | reverse complement strand
CGGCATTGCGCGGGTTGGCAAAAACAGCTTCACCCGCGGCCTCACGCTTGTGGTTTAGGGCTAGGAAGTCGCCGCGATCCATATAGACCTCGCCGCGGATTTCCAACACGGCCGGGTAGTCCCCTTTAAGCTGCTTGGGGATATAAGCATCATCGATCGTGCGCACATTGGCGGTGATGTCTTCACCCGCCTGGCCATCCCCACGAGTGGCAGCTCGCACCAGCGTGCCATCCTCATACCGTAAGGCGCAGGACAGACCATCGATCTTAACCTCGGCCAAGATCGGCACGGTGGCGTCATCGGCGAGATCAAAAAACCGCCTGACGGTTTTCAGAAAATCTTCCACATCCTCCCGGTCAAAGGCATTAGCGAGCGATAGCATCGCCACCTCATGGGCCACTTTGCCAAAGCCAGAGGCGGGGGCTGCGCCCACTTTCTGTGATGGGCTGTCTCGACGGATCAGGGCTGGGAAGGCCGCCTCTAGGGCCTCATTGCGTTGGCGCAGGCGGTCATAATCCGCGTCACTGATCGTGGGCGCATCCGCCTGATGATAGGCTTTATCATGGTCAGCCAAGGCTTGGGCCAGGCGTTCTAAGGCGGCTTTAGCCTGTTGTTCATCTAACTTTTCCGGTGAGAAATCACCAGATAAATCAAGGGCATCGACGGTCATAATTGTCGGACAGTCCGGTTAAATAGAAGGGTTTGCTATCAGGTGGGGCTGGTGAGAAGTTTATCAGCCGCGGCCCGGGCCTCATCAGAGATCTCGGCACCCGATAACATACGGGCGATTTCCTCTCGGCGGGCTTGGCTATTAAGTGGGGTGATGGCCGTGGCGGGCAAGCCATCGGTGGCATCAGATTTGCTGATTTGCCAGTGATGGGCGGCCCGGGCGGCCACTTGTGGGGAATGGGTGACCACCAGCACTTGGGCATCTTGGCCCAACCGCGCCAGGCGTTCACCCACCGCATCAGCCACCGCCCCGCCGATGCCGGCATCCACTTCATCGAACACCAAGCTGGGCACCGCGTTGACCCGGCGTAAGGCGACCTTTAACGCCAGCATGAACCGCGCCAGTTCACCGCCTGAGGCGATCTTATCAATCGGGCCAGGCTTATGCCCAGGGTTGGTCGCCACGGTAAAGCGAACTCGTTCAGCCCCGCTTGGCCCCCAATGGTCCTCATCCAGGGCGGTCAGTTCAGACACAAACACCGCCTTGCCCAGCTTGAGCGGGGCTAGTTCGGTCATCACCGCCTGGTCTAGGGTGTCGGCAGCACTGGTGCGGCCTTGGGTTAATAGGCTCGCTGCCTTGGTATAGGCGTCCCGGGCGGCGGCACTGGCCCGGGCGGCTTTGTCCAAATGGGCGCTTTGATCATCGATCATCGACAGCTTTTCCGCAAAGCTCTGGCGCAAGCCCGGCAATTGGTCGGGTTGCACATTATGCTTGCGGGCCAATTGGCGAATGCTGAACAACCGATCTTCGATGTCCTCTAACCCGCGAGGGTCATGGTCCAGATCGGCGAGGACGTTATCGAGAGCGGCGACGGCTTCATCCAGCTCTGATTGCGCCCGGTCTAGGGGCTCCACGATACGATCAAAAGCATCGCCCAATTTATCAGCGATCCGTTCTAAGCTGCGGCGCCCGGCGGCCAGGCGACGGCTACCGCCGCTGTCATCGCCGCTTAACTCACCCGCCGCACTCGCGAGCGCCTCCATCACCTTTTCACGGTGCATCAGCTGGGTGCGGCGCGCGGCGAGGGCGTCTTCCTCGCCCACTTCTGGGGCTAGCTCATCTAGCTCGCCCAAGGCGTGGCGCAGGTAGTCTTCCTCAGCCCGGGCGCGGGCAATATCCTCGGCCAGGGCTTGGCGGGCTTTCTCCGCCTCCTGCCAGTGGTCCCAGGCCCGTTGCACCCCTTGGCGCGCATCGGTCAAATTGCCAAAGCTGTCGAGCAACAGGCCATGGCTGGCGGCATCCAATAACCCTTGGGTATCAAACTGCCCGTGGATCTCCACAAGATGGCTGCCAATGGTCTTTAACGTGCCGATACTCACCGGTTGATCATTGACGAAAGCCCGGCTGCGCCCGTCCCGCGTGATCACCCGGCGCAGAATTAAATCCTCACCAGTGTCGAATTCCAGTGCTGTGAGCGCTTGCTGGACCGCAGGCAGGGCGCTGGCATCCACCACGGCCGTGACACTGGCCTGGTCCTCGCCCGCCCGGATTAAGCCTGTATTTGCCCGCGCGCCGAGCACCAAACCCATGGCATCAAGCAAGATGGACTTGCCCGCCCCCGTCTCCCCGGTCAGGGCGCAAAGCCCATCGGCAAGCTCTAAGGTCAGCTTATCGATCAGGACGATGTTCTGAATGGAAAGGGTGGTCAGCATGGCTGAGTGAGCGGCTCGCACGATAATAATGAGCCTTAAGAATAGCCCTAGTCCCGCCCATGGGCAGCTTGAATATGGGCAAAACCGATAGAAAGACGTGGATGTCTGCGAAAGCGGTTCAAAAGCGTCGCAAAACCGGTTTTACGCCGCCCTAGTGATGATCCGTGGCTTGCCTGTCTCGCCATCGACCGTGGCCGCCAACCTGGCCTGTTGCCGGCTCATGCTGCCTTAGTCTTGTGGAGTGTCTTGATAGGCTTAGGGGCCTAAGCGGTCGTTTTAGAAAACGCCGGCCACATTATCCATCATCCGTGACCACCAGCCGCCTTCGGGCGGGCGCACAGGCTCATAGCCTTCATCAGCGAGCAAGACATAGCTGTCTTCATACCAATCGCTGCCCGGGAAGTTATGGCCCAGCACCGCGGCTGCTGATTGCGCCTCGGGCACCACGCCCAATTCCAGATAGGATTCGGTCAAGCGGTGTAAGGCTTCGGGCACGTGGCTGGTGGTTTGGAACTCGTCAATCACCCTGCGGTAGCGGTTGATCGCCGCTTGGATCTGGCCGCGTTTTTGGTAATAGCGGCCAATGCTCATTTCTTTGCCAGCCAGATGATCTTCGGTCAGCTCAAATTTAAGCTTAGCGTCTCGGGCGTATTTGCTGTCGGGAAACCGGCTAAAGACTTGGCGTAGGCTGGCCATGGCTTCTTCGGTCACGGCCTGATCCCGTTGCACATCGGTTATTTGCTCATAATAGGATAGCGCCCGCAGGTAATAGGCGTAGGCGATGTCTT
>JBCCBF010000395.1:0-2208 GCA_039814445.1 Pseudomonadota bacterium | reverse complement strand
GACCGGGAGCAAATCAACGACCGGTTATTCGATGGCCGCCAACCGGTGGCGAAAAGTAATGTGAACCCGCTTGATCAAGTTTTTAACGGGGAGGTGCCGCTGTACCCTTTTGATCCAGACCGTGCAGGCCAGTTATTGACCGAGTCCGGTTGGGCGCCAGGGGCAGATGGTATCCGGCGCAATGGGGATGGCGAGGCCTTACGCCTTACCTTTCAAACCACCGCGGGCAACGCAACCCGGGAATTGGTCCAACAAGTGTTACAGCAACAATGGCGCGCCGTCGGTGTGGACACCGTAATCGATAATCAACCCGCCCGCATATTCTTTGGTGAAACGGTACGCAAACGCCAATTCCCACACCTGGCCATGTTCGCTTGGATTTCCTCACCCCGCTCCATCCCACGCACCACCCTGCATTCTGAGATGATCCCAACACCAGAGAACAATTGGGCGGGGCAAAACAACACTGGGTACAAAAACCCCGAAGTAGATGCGATCTTAGAAGCCTTAGAAGACACCTGTGAGCCCGAACCAAACCAAGCCCTGTGGAACCGGTTACAAGAGATCTATGCCGATGAGCTGCCCGCCCTACCGCTCTATTTCCGGGCGAATGCGCATGTGTTACCGCGTTGGCTTGAGGGGCTGCGACCAACCGGCCATCAATTCCCCTCCAGTTTTTGGGTCGAGGAATGGCGCACCCGTTAACATGGCCCTGAACCAACCATGCTAAGTTTTCTAACCCGTCGCATCCTGGGCGCGCTCACCGTGCTGTTGCTGATGTCAGCCATTATCTATGGGCTGATCGGCTTGATGCCCGGTGATCCCGTGGATTTATTGATCAGCGCCGATCCCGAGATTTCCTCTGCCGAGGCGGAACGCCTGCGCTTGCGATACGGTCTCGATCAACCGCTCTATGCCCGGTATGCCCGGTGGTTGGGCGCTGCTGTCCAGGGGGATTTTGGCTATAGCCGGTTGTTTGGCCAACCCGTGTTGACCATCATCACCAACGCTATCAGTAACTCATTCTGGTTGTTGGTCCCGGCCTTTATCCTCGCCCTTTTGGTTGCACTACCCCTGGGTGTGCTGGCCGCCATCCGGGCAAACCGCATGATCGATTACACCATCAGCCTGGTCAGCTTTGCCGGTATCTCTGTGCCCCCCTTTTGGCTCGCCTTGATGCTGATCCTGTTGTTTGCCGTGAATTGGCAGTTATTACCCGCCGGTGGTATCGAAAGCCTTGGTGCCAGTGACTTGCCGGTTTGGCTTGACCGGGCACAGCATCTGGTGCTGCCGACCTTATGCCTGATCTTGTTGAGTGTGGGGGGGTATATCCGATTTGTCCGCGGGGCGATGCTGGACATTATGGATGATGATCACTTGCGCGTTGCCCGGGCCAAGGGTTTGAGCCAAGCCCGGGTCCTATGGCGCCACGCCCTACCCAATGCAGCCCCGACGATCATCACCATTGTCGCGCTTAATTTCGGCGCCCTATTCTCTGGCGCGCTCATTACCGAAACCATGTTTGCCTATCCGGGTTTGGGGCAAACGATTTACGGCGCGATCGAGGGCAATGACTACAACCTAGCCCTAGTGGGGCTGCTGCTGGCGACAGCCATGGTCCTGGCCGCTAATTTGCTCGCTGATCTGCTCTATGCGGTTATTGACCCACGCATCACCTTTGGGGGTGAGGCATGAGCGATGTGATCTTACAGGCAGAACAAGGCCATACCCAGGGGCCAGCGGACAAACCATGGCGGGCTTTGGCAAGCCGCTTGCTGCGCCAACTGCCAGCGATGATCAGCCTGGTCCTGTTAATCGCCATTACCATTCTTTGTTTTGCTGCCCCCTGGTTCGAAGCTTATTTCGGCATCACAGCCGACACCCAGGATTTATTCAACCGCCTGGCCGCCCCCTCCGCGACCCATTGGCTGGGGACCGACAGCCTGGGCCGGGATGTTTTCTTACGCTTATTATATGGCGGCCAAGTCTCGTTAATCGTGGGCGTGGCCACGGCCGCTTTTGCCGCGGTCATTGGCACCCTGGTGGGGTTGCTCGCTGGCTTTTACCGCGGCTGGCTTGATAGCCTACTCATGCGATTGACCGATATGGTGATCGCCCTGCCCTTGCTGCCGCTGTTGATCGTGCTCGCGGCGGTTGATCTGACTAAATGAGGCGTAAGCGCCGATGCGGCTTGTTCAGCAGCGGCGG
>JBCCBF010000099.1:0-8550 GCA_039814445.1 Pseudomonadota bacterium | reverse complement strand
CCGTCGCGGCCTATAAGGATCTCGCCGCCCCGTGGAAAGAGCTGCTCAACTACTACCAACGGATGGCTGACAGCAATATCAAATACGACCAGCTTTACGAGCAATTCGTACCGCCTGATTTGTTGGATAAGCGCCTGCAATATTGCCCGGGAACAGACCCTATGGAGCTGACCGGCAGCCTTGAACTCAAAAATGTGTCGCTGAACAACCCGGACGGCCAGGCCGTGTTCAGCAATTTGTCTTTAAACATCCCCCCCGGCAGCACTATTGCGATTACCGGTCATGACAGCTCGGCCCAAGAAAAATTCGTTGAGCTGCTCACCCGGATCCGGCAGCCAAGCCACGGCCGTATCTTGTTTGGCGACCAGGACATAGCCACCATTCCCGAAAGTATTTTGGGGCCGAATTTCGGGTATGTGGGGGCCGATAGCTACATCTTTAACACCACAATCTTTGATAATGTGTTTTTTGGGGCTAAGACCGTGCCGCAAGAAACCACCGCGAAAACCCCATCGATTGATTTGCCAGTACAGGTGGGGCGGGGCGGTGATCGCGCCCATAAATTTTGGCTGAAAGAAGCCGAGGCGTCCGGCAATTCGGTCGACCCATTCGACACCGATTGGGTGAATTATCAATCCATTAACGCTGCTGATGAACAAGAGGCGTTGAATTGGTGGCTTGATGTGATGGCTGTGGTGGGCGTGAAGGACACCTTGTTCAATTTTGCCCTCGACCTCACCATCGATCCCAATGAATACCCAGGCTTTACCAGCCAAATTCTTGGTGCCCGCCAGCATGTGCGCCAGCAATTGCGCAGCCGTGGCCTGACGGATCTGGTCCGGCATTTTGATTACACCGAATACAACAGCTATGCCTCGGTGGCTGAGAATATCTTGTTCGGCACCCCGACGGATGACCGGCTAGCGATCCACCATTTGGCCACGAATGATTACACCTATTCGGTGTTTAAGCGCTTTGAGTTGGATGATGTGATCCTCGATATCGGTCTGCGGATGGCTGAGATCTTGATAGAAATGTTCGACGAGCTGCCCGCTGGCCATGATTTTTATGAGCAGTTTAGCTTTGTCGATGAAGACACCTTGGAAGAACTGGCGAAGATCCTGCGCCAGGTCCAAAACAAAGGGCGGTCCGACCTCAACCGCCAGGCCCGCAACTTGCTGGCAAGCCTCACCTTTGAATTGCGCGTTGAGCGGCACCGGTTGGGCCTGATTGATGAGGCATTACAAGCCAAATTGGTTGAGGTACGGCACTATTTCCATGACAATTTGCCGACCGATTTAAAAGACGCGGTCGCCCTATTCGACAACCATGACTACAACCCAAATCTTAGCATCAAGGGCAATTTGCTGTTTGGTCGTGTGGCGTTTAGTACCGCGGGGGCCAAGGAAAAGGTCGCGGCCCTGATCGATGAGGTGTTGAGCGATTTGGGCATTAAGGATCATGTGATTTTGATGATCCGAGATTTAGAAACCGGTATCGGCGGTGCCCGCATGCCCACGATCAGCCGCCAGCGAATTGCCATGGTGCGGGCGCTGATCAAACGCCCCAAAATCCTCGTTGCCCGGTCACCTATGCAATCCGTATCCCAAGCCGCCCGGGACGAGGTGCGTCAGAAGATCCGAAAAATACTGCCTGAGCTGACGATCATTTGGGTGGACCAAGAGATTGATGATGCCAGCGATGTAGACCGGTTGTTTGTGCTGCAAGACGGCCGGTTGATTGAGCAAGAGCAAGCCGGTAAGGCCGCGCCTGCTGATCGTGATGCCGCCTATGGTAACAGCACCAACGCGGTTGATTTGGCAGAAGCAGATGGCCAGCGTGCTGAGACCCGCTTGCTCGCCCAGGTGCCGATATTCCGACATTTGCAGCCCCAGCAGCTCAAGCTGTTAGCTTTCACGGCCGAACGTCTTCAATTCCCCAAAGACACGGCTTTTTATGAGCCCGGCGATCAGCCCGACGGGGTTTATGTCATTGTCGACGGGATGGTCGATATGATCCGTGGGGTGAAGGGCAAAGAAATGGTCGTGGGCACCATTGGTCCCGAGGGAATTGTCGGTGAGCTTGAAGTCCTGTCGGGCATCCCGCGTGTTGCCTTGATGCGTGCGGTTAGCGATGTGGTCGCCTTACGCATCGACCCCACGGTGTTGATCAATTTTGTGCGCAAAGACCCTGAGCTCGCCATCGCTGTGATCCGCGGTATTGGCTTACGATCCATCGGCCGTGCTGATGAATGGCGGCAAGAGCGTGACAGCGCCGATCAACCGGCCGATAAGTCTTAATGGCGCGGGCCATACAAATGAGGCTGACATGCTAACCGTTGGTGATCAATTCCCAGATTTTGCCTTGTCTGCTGTGGTGGCGACCGATCCTGAGAATGCGGTGATTGAGCTGACCCACCGGTCGAACCCCGGCAAATGGAAGATCGTGTTTTTTTGGCCGAAAGATTTTACCACCGTCTGCCCCACTGAGTTGGTGGGGTTCGCCGCCTTGAACCAGGCATTCGAAAGCCGCGGAGCGGTGATCTATGGGGCGTCGATAGATAGTGACGCTGTTCATCGAGCCTGGCGCGAACATCATCCTGATTTAACCGATCTACCCTACCCCATGCTGTCGGATATCAAACGGGAATTGTCGACGGCTTTGGGCATTTTGGACCGGGAAACAGGGGTGGCTTTTCGCACCACCTATATCCTGGATCCCGATGGGCGCATTCGCCATGTCTCGGTCCATGACCTTAATGTCGGCCGTAATCCCCATGAGGTTTTGCGGGTGCTCGATGCCTTGCAAACCGATGAGCAATGCCCGTGCAATTGGCAACGGGGCGAGCCGACCGTTAGCGTCGCCTAAAGGGCTGTTGAGACAGCGCAATCACACCCGCAAACCGTACGGGCTCATGGCAGCCTATGGGTTGGTGTGGCTGTTGTCTTGACGTGCCGGTTGGTCGTCCGGCGGGTTATTCAGTGGGTTATCCAGGCGGTCAACGGCTGCGGCGGTGGGGTCGGCAGCCACAGCTGTGGTGATCATCCGCCGATGCTGAAGGGCTTCGCGGTGGATGATGTAAAGACCGCCGGCCACGATCACCAAAGACCCGGCGATCGTATGCACGCCCGGTACATCGCTGAAAATAAAGAAGCCGTACAACACCCCCCAGATCAGTGACAGATACTCATAAGGCGCCAGGATGCTGGCGCTGGCAAAGCGAAACGCGCTGGTCAAACAATACTGACCCAGGCCACCGATCAGGCCCGTGCCAATAAACAGCAACCAGGCCTCACTGGTGGGGTGTTGCCAATACCAGGGCATCATGCAAGCCGCCAAGGCAGTCAGCATCACCGTGCCATAGAAGGCAATGGCGATGGAGGTTTCGGTGCGGCTCATCTGGCGAACAAAAATCAACACTAGCGCATAGAGGATGGCGCCCAATATCGCCACATAGGTGGCAAGCTCAATGGTGCCGAAACCTGGACGAACCGCGATCAGCACACCGGCAAAGCCAAACAACACGGCGAATATACGGTGGGAGCCTACCTTTTCACCCAGTAATGGGATGGCCAAAAGGGTGAGAACGAGCGGGCTAGCAAAGATCAGGGCGTAGGCATCAGCCAAAGGCAGTTGCTGGAAGCTGTAGAAGAAACAAAAGGCCGTGGCGATCATGACGATGCCGCGACTGGCATGGAGCATGGGTCGTTTCGTTTTTAGCGCTTTTAAGCCCCCTTCGAACGGTACCAGCAGCAGCATGAAGGGCAGGGCCAACAAGGAGCGCAAAAAGATAGTCTGTGCCACCGAATAGTCTTGGGTCAGTATTTTCACTAAGACATCAAGGGTTGAGAGCAGGCTGATGCCGCTGATCATCAAGACAATGCCAAGCAGCGGCCGTGCCGGCGTGTTGGTCATGATGGCGCGCTGTCGGTGGCTGGTTTGGTGCTGCCTGGTGTAGCACTGCCCCGCTCGCCAGAAGTCTGGTCATCAGCCGCTGGGCTGTCCACTTCTGGTTCATCGGGGGGGAGGTGGTGCTCTGCCACCGCTTGATCATGGGCGGCTTTAATCGCTTCTGGTGTTGCCAGTTGATCGACCGAGGCAGGGCCTGGGCTCGCGGCCGCCGCCATGCCCATGCGCCGGGCATCGCGTAAAATGTAGATGGTGGCGATGATGACGATGCTCACGCCAATGATGGTGCTGCTGCGCGGTAAGGTGCCCCAAATCAGCCAGCCAAAGGTGACGCCCCAAAACATCTGGGTGAACGACATGGGGATGACCAAAGACGCATCGGCCCGTGCTAAGGCCCCAATGATGAAGAACTGGCCCATGGTGTAGGCCACCATCGAGACGACTAGCAACATGGTGTCTTGGCCACTTGGCCATGCGAGCGGTGTCGTATCGGTGGCACCGCTTAGGGTCATGATGATGCTATAGGGCACCATGATAGCCAGCAGGGTCACATGGACGAAAACCAAGACCGCTTGCGGCGCGCTGTCTTGTTTGATGCTACGGATGACCACAGAGGCCGAGGCAAAGCAAAAGGCCGAGGACAGGGGGGCTATTGCCGCCGGGTTAAGGGCCATCACATCGGGTTGTAAAACCACCATGACGCCAGCAAAACCAATGGCAACCGCCAGCCATCGCTGGGCCGAGATATGCTCGCGCAAAAAGAAATACGCCATCACCACGGTGAAGAGCGGCCCGGAAAACCCGATGGCGTAAGTGTCGGCAATGGTCGGCATCACCCGGTAGCCGTAAAAGGCAAGTAACATACCGATGGCTGATAACGCGCCATACGCAACCACCTGTTTCATGTGGTCCGGGCGGGGGAGAAGTTGCCCCATCGTCATGCGGGACCACACCATGAATGCCACCAGCGCCATAAAGCCATTGGCAGCGATCAGGATATGGGTCGGGTAGCTGCCAGCCAGCAACTTCGACATCAGATCCATACAGGAAAAACTAAAATAAGCCGCCAGCCCCATAACCGGGCCGAGCATTGATGATTGGGGCATAGTGGTTCAGTGAATAGAAGAATGACAGGGCAGTAGGTATATCAACTTATGGGTAGTCGGGATATACCGCGTCGTTCTCCATACCCTCTATATTTAAGGCTCTAAAACCAGAAGTCTTTTCATAGGTTTTTGCGATCAGCTTGCCCGTAACAGGGTCCTTGATCACAACTCGATCAGGCCCGACAAAATCCTTATTTGATCTATAGATCAGCACTCTAGCTGGTAACCAGCAATTCTCGGATTTCTGGACGTTGGTTAGCCCCCCATCAATGATTGTCCCTTCACGCGGCGGCTCGATAATAATCAGATCACGCAGCTTTGGCGGGCCGATGTCGAGCAAACGACAATTAGGGAGATCAAATCTTGAAAATGAACCAATATAGTCCGGTGAATCTGGCGGTATTAAGTGAAGGCTGTCGGCTGATTTAGCCTCTGAATTCACAACGCTGATCAATCCGATCATCAGTAGAGTTACGTGTAATCGATTTTTATTCATCATTATTTTTCAATAAGAAGATCTGGAAAATAATACTGATATAGGTCTAGCGAGTAAAATACAGTTTTGATGATAATATTTGTTCGTGGGTCTTTAACGGTAATAATTTCACGGCCAAGGAAATCCTCGTCAGCGTGGTAGATCAGGATTCTGTTGGGTATGGCACAGTTCTCTTCATCGATGGCGATGATGCCCATATCGATGACCCTACCTTGTTCAGGACCATCAATGAATTCAAGCTCTTCGAATGACGGTATTGGGCCGGTTGGGGTGCAGGTGTCTGGGTCAAAGCGAGAAAACGCCGCAAAAATATCCACTGAGTCTGGCGCTATTCGTTCTTCAAAATCAAATTGCCGAATTGGTTGTTCTTCGTGATTGTAAATTTCTTCGGCTTTTACAGCACCAGCGTGCAGCATGAAGAGAGAAATAATAGCGATAATTACTATTTTCATCATACCAAAGTATCAGGCTAGGCTTTCAAAAAAGCCAAATAAAAGCTGTGTTAAGCGACCGCTGCATTGTTCGGCCATCTCCAGGGTTTCTTCATGCGTTGGGGCTATACTGCTTAACCCTTCTGCGAAATTGGTAATCGCACTGCACGCCATGACCCGCATCCCGCAATGATGGGCGATCAAACATTCCGTCGTCACCGACATGCCCACAGCATCGGCGCCGATGGTTTGCAACATCCGTACTTCAGCCGCGGTTTCAAAATTCGGCCCTAGCATGCCGGCATAAACGCCTTCGACCAACGGGATGTTGTCGGCAATGGCGATATCTAATAGCCAGCTGCGCAGATCCGGGTCATAGGCCCGGCCCATATTGGGAAACCGAGGGCCCGTAGCCTCATCATTGGGACCCACAAGAGGGTTATAGCCGGTTAAATTCAGATGATCGGCCACCATCATCAAGCTGCCAGGCGTCATAGTTTTGTTAAGACTGCCGGCCGCTGCGGTCAAAAACAAAATATCAACGCCCAAGGCACGGATGGCACGCAAGGCAACGGTCCAGGCATCGATGCCTTGTCTTGGCCCTTCATAGAGGTGCTGGCGTCCTTGGAAGCAGATCGTGGGCGCACCACCAAGCCATCCCATATGCAGCTTGCCGCTATGGCCCTCCACTTGGGTTCGTAAGAAATGCGGGATCTCGTCATAATCAATCACCACAGCGTCTTGCATCGCGGTGCTGATTTGGTTGAGGCCCGAGCCCAGTATTAACGCTGCCTGTGGTTGCCAGTTTTCTGGCTGGCGATCGCGCAGAAACGCGGTGGTCTCTTGGATGTGATCGGTAAGGGTCATACGTCTTGCCTACTAACGAGCGTTGCTGATGATACCCATGTTATGGGGACCGGGTCCAGGTGGATGGGTCTGCCGGGCCTTGCTCGCCGGTGCTGAGGTTCTTGACCTCATGGGGCTGGTCATCATCGAAGGGCGGGAACCACACGAACGGTATGCTTTTCTTCGAGGCATAGGCAATCTGCCGGGCAATTTTCACCGGACCGTGGAACATCTCCACATTAAAGCCACGCTGGCGCAGGGTTTTTGCCGTCTCCGCCACCTGGGGGCGGTGTTCTTCTGCGGGCAATACCACCAGAATATCGGTGGGGGTTTTGGCCGCCACCGGTAGGGTGCCTTCGCTCACCATTTTGCCGAAAATACGGGTCAGGCCAATGGAGATGCCCACGCCTGGTAATTTGCGGTTGATATAGCTGCCGGCCAAATCATCATAGCGGCCACCGGCAATGATGCTGCCAAAACCCGGATGTTCCGTGAAACGGCCCTCATAAACCGTGCCGGTATAGTAATCAAAACCGCGGGCGATGGATAAATCCGCCAGAATATCAGCCTCAGGCAGCTCCCGGTTCAGATAATCGATAACGAAACTAAGCTCATCAAGCCCTTCGTGAAGAATAGGGTCCTCCACCTCCAGGGCCCGCACGCGATTAGCAAAAGCGTTATCGCGGGTTTGAATGCTGGCGAGTGCCAAGCACTTGGTGGCCCGCTCAGCATCATACCCAAGTTCCTGTTGCAGGGCGGCCATCACGCCATCGGTGCCGATCTTGTCAAACCGGTCCAGGATCCGGATCGCGGGCACGCGCTCGGTGATACCTAACCCGCTGAGATACCCATCAAGGATTTTACGGTTTGAGACATGCAAGCGTACCGGGCCGATATTGAGCCCAGCAATGCATTGCATGGCGACAGCGGGAATTTCAGCATCAAAATGCAGGGGCAGGTGATCCACATTGATCACATCGATATCGCATTGGTAAAACTCACGAAACCGACCATCTTGAGGCCGCTCACCACGCCATACGCGCTGCATTTGATAGCGTTTGAACGGGAAGTCCAAATCATTGAAATGCTGGGCCACATACCGGGCGAAGGGGACGGTCACATCAAAATGTAAGGCCAAGCGTGCTTCTGATTTATCGGCCTCATCCGCCTGCAAGCGTTGGATCGCGTAGATTTCCTTATCAACCTCACCCTTGGCTAACAGGACGTCTAATTCCTCCACCGATGGGGTTTCAATCGAGCAAAAGCCATAACTCTCAAAAACCCTACGAATATGATCCATCCAGCGTTGTTCAACTAGACGCTGTTCAGGTAGCCATTCTGGAAAGCCACTGATTGGCCTTGGGCGATAAATTTTTTGCTTGCTCATCGAGAGTGATTGTCAATTGCACGGAGCCTGCGCTACGAATTCAGCGCAAGTAAAGAATACTTTAGCGGGATACCGGGCCGGGCGGCCCGGCGTCAATCGAAAGCCGCTCTTCGCACGCCGGGGATGCGGTTTTCGCAGCATGGTTCGTGATCGAAAAACAATGAAGTTAGCGCATTGGCAAAGATATAACCGCCTGGGGGCCATCTGGCTCACGGTGGGGCTGGTCGGCTTGCCCTTGGCCACGGTGTTAAGCCGTTTGCAGGCGCCGAGTAATGATATCTGGGCCCATCTAAGCGCCACGGTCTTACCGATCTACTTGTACAATAGCGCGGTGCTTGTGCTGGGGACCACCATCGCCTCGGTGGTGATCGGGGT
>JBCCBF010000158.1:0-6348 GCA_039814445.1 Pseudomonadota bacterium | reverse complement strand
GATCAACCCGCGGGGTGTTGAACGATGATGACCGCCGCTTGGTGCCATGGACCTGGTAGCCCTTTTGCAGCAGCAATTCCGCCAATAACGCCCCATCCTGGCCGGTAATACCGGTGATGAGTGCCACTTTCCGCCGTTCTGCAGCCTTGGCCATGGGCGTATCCTTATCTGTCATGGGTAATCAACATGGTGGAACAGGCACCATAACGGCAAATCTATCGCCAGGCGATGAACGCAACGCGATCCCGGGTGGATTTGCCCCCATCCCGCGGCCCGGACAGCACAGATCGCGCGCCCATCACCGATCAGTCGCCAAGCCCAAGCGGCATGACGGGAGGCCTTGACGGGGGCGGGGGCCTGGGCCATCTCTGACCCTGTGATCAGGCCACCTGGCCTGACACCAAGCTTATACCCACCCCAAAATCAGGCTGGAATAAATCTAATGCCGCCCACCGCAGCTAGTCCCAATGCCGCCCCCGGTGCCGCCACGGCTGATCATGGTTTTAAACTGATCCCTGGGCTTTCGGCCGTGGCCGATCAATATGAGGGATTTATCCTGGATTTGTGGGGGGTGCTCCATGATGGCGTGCAGGCCTATGAGCATGCGGTTGAAACACTCCAGCAGCTCAAGGCGACCGGCAAGCCCGTCTGTTTGCTTTCAAATGCCCCGCGCCGAGAGGCGGCGATCGTCACCCGGCTCAATGGGTTGGGCCTGACCGGCGACTTATATGATCATCTGGTCACCTCGGGTGAGGCCACCCACCAGGCGCTCAAAAACCCACCCGATGCCTGGCACAAAGCATTGGGGCCGGTGTGTTACGCCCTATCGCCACATCCAGAAGCCGAAGAGCTGACAGCGGGTACGAATAAACAATTGACCGATGATCCGCATCAGGCCGATTTCCTGTTGGCGATTGGGATTGGCCATGCAGATGAAACGCTTGATGATTATCGCCCGGCCTTGGACGCTGGCTTGGCGCGGTCGATACCCCTGGTATGTGCCAATCCCGATCTGGTGGTGAACGCCGGTGGTTCACGCTTGGCGATCTGTGCCGGTGCCTTTGCCCAGTATTATCAGGAGCAGGGGGGTGATGTGGCCTATCATGGCAAGCCCCACGGGCCGATCTATGATGTTTGTCGTAACCGGCTTAACCTGCCGGTGACAGCCCCCATCTTGGCCATCGGGGACAGCATGGCAACCGATGTTACGGGGGCGAAACAAGCTCGCTTTGATGCTTGTCTTATCACCTCAGGCATTCATCTCAAGGATGTGGGCGTCAGCCACGGCACCATGCCTGACACCCTGGCTGTTCAGGGGTTGATCACCCGCTATGGGGTCACGCCTGACCAGGTGACAGCCCTTTGTAAATGGTGACCTGCCAGGGATAATGCAGCAGTGATAACGCACCAGTGGAAACGCGCCGATGGTAATGCGCAAGGGATAATGTGGCAGTAGTAACCAACGGCGCGGCTAACGCCCGCGAACATCCCGCTCCGCTTGCCAGATCCCGTCTAACCGGGCGCGGCAATACGGTCCAAGGTGCGTAAAATCAGCGGTGAATTGGGTAGAGGCATGCGCTTGCGCGCAGCCACCGGGTGGTGCGTCGGCTCGCTCATGGGCGGTGCCTTGGCGCGCAGGTAATTGACCACAAACACCCGCAAAGCCGCGGTTAAACCGTTATCACCACGCACTTGATCAACCATGCTGATCACGTCGCGGACTCGGCAGTTCTCCTGGACCGCCACATCGGATAACGCCAACCAAAGGCTCCGTTCCATACGGATGCTGGTACGGCGACCATTAATCGTTATGCTGCGGCTAATCTGGTCCATATCGTGCTCAATCTGAGCCATGAGCCATCACTTTATGTCTAAGGGGTTAACAATAAGCAGACCTCAACAGCACCACATTGAAGGACAATTGCATGCAACTCAAGCGATTATGGATTGGCGTTTTTCCCTTATAAGTGTTTTCTAAAATATCGATTGCATACCCATGATTCGTAAATGGTTGTGGTGACAAAAAATAAGCAATACTGCGGCTCATCATGAGATCGCCGACCATAATGACGGTCCACAAATCGATGGTGTAAGAGGGGTCAAATCCGCTTTGTCACATTTCAACGCCACCGGTTACCGCAAGATTTATAAATAAAATTCATTTTTCCCCAATTCGACCTGAAATAACGCTGGTGCTTTCAATAAAATACAATAGAAAGACCTCACAGCGATGCCGATCCCCCATCCCCCACTTCCGGTATCGCCATGGAAAAGACAGCTGGTTGGGCAACCCCATCCCCCAATCCCCCCGCCCACCAGCTGTCATCCCCATCTTCCACTCGTTAATTAGTAACCAACCCGGCCCAATGGCACGGGTTTTTTTATGTCTCGAATTTACCGAATGCGTGGATTGTGGCTCAATATGCCAGGATGCGGTATCGAGATACGGCACTTAGGGGTCAGCACATTAAACGCCAAGCTCACCGATGGCGGCGCAGCAGGACATAAAATGCGCCCTCGCCGCCATCCTTTGGCTGGGCGGTTTTTACCGCTAAAATAAGCGGCTTAAGCGCTGGCGCACCCAACCATTCCACAAGCTTTCGCTTAATCACCCCGGGGCCGTGATCTTCACTGGATAAGGCCGAAGAGTGGGGTTTGACCGGCCGCTTGCCCTTGCCGGTAATCACCAACAAACATCGGTGGCCCGCCCGATGGCTTGCGATGATGAAATGGTGCAAGCGGTCTTGGGCTTGGTGTTGGCGATCGCCATGCAGATCTAGACGCGCATCGATGGTCATTTGACCCCGGGCCAATTTACCAGCGGTGCGCCGATCCACGCCGGCTGTTTGCAAACCCCGCACATTCCAATCGGGCGCCGCCGTTGGAGCCGTTTGTCCCGGTTTCATAGCCGGGTTCGAGCTATGCCGACGGCCGGGCTGTTCGGCCAATTCGGCTTTCACCTGGGCGCCCGGGGTCTTACCGACCCGGTCGATTTGCCGTAGCGGCGACAAATCCACGGGCGATCCCTGTGATCTCACTGATCCTGATGATCCTTTATCCGAAGGGGAGGGTGGTGGCGGTGCCGTTGTGATCATGGGCACCATCGGCACCCGTTTGCGGGCTTTATGGCCATTCAGCGGTGTTACCGTATCGGTCACCTGCTGCCATAAATCATGGGGCGCTGGCTTGCCTTCAACGTGACGCTGAGGCGGGCGCCCATCGGCGTCAGATGACGGGGCGCCACGCCCTGGGGGCTGGGTTCCTTTTGGCGGCCCATTTGGCGGTTTGGTCATCGGCTAGGGGCCCTGGCACGGGCGGGCCTGGCTGATTACTGATTGACCCGCTGTCGCTGCATAATTTGGCTGCTGGCGATGACACGGACCAATTCAGGCCGGCGACCACCCGAGCAACGCTTCTCACAGAACACGAAGTAGCGCGGAATCTCATCGATCAAGAAGAAATACAAATCGATTTGCACTTGGCCCTTGGTCAGGATGTAAAGCCGCCAATAGCCGTTAAAGTCGTTTTTGTTGATAATCGGCCGTTGATCGATACTCAATTGCCCGACCAGGGCGTCAATCAATTCGGCTGCCCGCAGGGCATTACCGGTGTCCAATTCCTGGACCCCCATTTCCACGTAATAGGGCAGCTGATCGACCGTGGCGACTAGATCATCATTGTTCTTGGCGGTCACTTCAAAGGCAGAGCCATCCATGCTGCGCCAGTCATAACCATCGGCGGAGGTAATGAAATGGCCCTCGGTACGACACACAAGCTGCGCCCATTCAAAAATCGGTTCGGGGATGTAGATATAGGCATCAGACGGGGCATCGGGACAATTGGCAACACCGGGCGCGGTCAAATCGATTTGCGGCCCCTCATCAACATTCTCCGGCTCCACATCGGTTTGGGCTGCTTCCTCCGCCTCTTCGGCAAAAAGTCGGGGCAGCAAGGAGTCTTGCGCCAGGGCGGCCATGGGAAGGCTTAATATCATCACCGTGCCCGCTAAAGCACCAAGCCGAGTAAACCGATCAAACACGAAGCTGCCTCATTCCCTATCGAAACTGTTGGGTGCCCTGATCTGATGGGCAATCCCTGAGGACCTAATTATCCATGGCTTGACCGATATCGCAATAAACTTGCTCACCAACCCGCAAACACGTCATATCAGGGCGGATAAATCACGCATCATCTGCGCGGCATTCACGAGGGACCATAACGGCGTTATCGGCCGTTTGATCAGCGATGACACATAGTATAACGGGCGCCGCACGGCTTACTGGCCTCCTTGGTTGGCCTGTGGCCCATTCATTATCCCCGGCCCTGCACCATTATTGGCTGGATAAGCATAACCTTGATGGCCTTTATGCGCCCTTAGCCGTGGCACCGGACCGGGTTGATCAGGCAGTTTCGGGGCTGCGCGCCTTGGGCTTTACCGGTGCCAATGTAACCGTGCCGCACAAACAAGCCGTTATCCCCCATGTGGATCGCTGTGATGACGTGGCCCAGCGTTTGGGGGCGGTCAACACGATTATTGTCCACAAGGATGGTTCCCTGACCGGTCGAAACACTGATACGTACGGCTTTCAACAAAGCCTGATGACCAAGGCCGGCGCTCAAATCAAACAACAAGTCGATGAAAATCAATCGGTTAGCCTTATTGGGGCCGGGGGTGCCGCGCGCGCGGTGCTGGATGCCGTTTTAACCCTTGGTTATCAGCGTGTTCAGTTGAGCAACCGTACGCCTGATAAAGCCAAAGAGTTGGCAGCTCATTTTCAACAATTCTATCCACAGGTGACAATCACCGTGGTGCCTTGGGATCATCGGCAAGACATGGTGGCTGATTGTGGTCTCTTGGTGAACACCAGCAGCCTGGGCATGCACGGCATGCCGCCCTTGGATGTGGATCTAAGCCCCATGGCGCCCAACCGGGTGGTGGCCGATATTGTCTATGTGCCGCTTATCACCCCGCTCTTGGCCGCCGCCCAGGAACAGGGGCACAGCGCCGTGGATGGCTTGGATATGCTGCTTTATCAAGCGCAAGCGGCCTTTGCCGCCTGGCATGGGGTCACCCCGGTGATCGATCACGCCTTGCGCGGCTTTATGCTCGACTTGCTGCGGGATGGGCCTTGAGATGGCTGGCTACCCTTTGCTTATTGGCCTAACCGGTTCGATCGGCATGGGCAAATCCACCGCCGCACGGTTTTTGGCCCGTGAGGGCTGGCGCGTGTTTGACGCCGATCAAGCAGTCCATCGCTTGATGGCACCAGGCGGCCAGGCCGTGGCCCCTTTAGCGGCCTTGTTTCCAGCGGCGCTCACCAGAAATGACCAGGGTCTTGGTTTTATAAACCGCGCTGTTCTCCGCGCGCATATTGCTGAAAATCCCGAGGATATCCCCCAATTAGAACGCATTCTTCATCCGCTTGTCCGACAAGATCAACAACGGGCACGCGCGCTAGCCAGCAAGGGGCGCTGTAAGGGCCTGGTGCTGGATATCCCGCTCTTGTTTGAAACCAACGGGGATCAGCGCTGTGATATCGTGATGGTGGTCACAGCGCCTGCCCAGGTGCAACGATCCCGGGTTCTGCGGCGAACCGGGATGACCGACCAGGCTTTTCGGACCCTCATGGCAAAACAAATGCCCGACCGGGAAAAGCGGCGGCGGGCTGATCTGGTGATTAACACGGGCCTGGGGCATCGCCGGGCACGGCAACAAGTGCGGCGCGGTTTAGCCGAACTGACCCAAGCGTCACAGCGAGGCCATCGCCGCCGATCCACATTTCATCCACCACTTTTCGGGCCAGAAAACCCCCGGCGGTGGACCCCCAAGCGCCAGGCCAGGCAATATGGCGGGTGCAGGTGACAGTTGGGTTACGAGGTAATGTGGATTGCCGCAAGGATCTGTTCGTCACCCGGTAGACCACCCGTTAACAGCCATCAAAGCGCCCTAAAGCACAAATTATGCGTGAAATCATTCTGGATACCGAAACCACCGGGCTCGACCCCCATGACGGGCACCGTATTGTGGAAATTGGCTGTGTGGAGGTCGTCAACAAAGTGCCCACGGGGGGCACCTGCCACCTCTACATTAATCCCGAACGGGATATGCCGGCCGAAGCAGAACGAGTCCATGGCTTAACCGAAGAGTTTCTGGCCAAATACCCAGTTTTTGCAGAGATCGCCGATGAGTTTTTGCGCTTTATCGGTGATGATCCGCTGGTCATTCATAACGCCAGCTTTGATATGAAATTTATCAACGCGGAATTAGTGGCCTTAGGCCTACCGGCCCTACCCCAAAGCCGGGCGATCGATACGCTCGATATGGCGCGGCGCAAATTCCCAGGCGCG
>JBCCBF010000351.1:0-2790 GCA_039814445.1 Pseudomonadota bacterium | reverse complement strand
CTTCTGGGCAAAGGCCGATAAGGTGCGATAACCCAGGGCTGGAAGTTGCTTGATCACCCGTTCTTCAATGCGATTCCATGGGGGCACCAACATGGTCACCGGCGCCTCAAAAATCTCGGACAACCGATCACGACCTATTTTCAAATCGCGCATCAGACGCTGATCATCAAAACCACCGCCCAGCTCAATCTTTTTTTGCCCTGGCCCTGCGTTGTTCACATGGGCATAACCGTGCTGCGCCACCCGAATATGGGAATGCCCTTTTAGGGTATGAAACAGCATTTTCGTGGTGCGGGCCGGGATCACCGCCAGGGTCAAGGGCGCTTGATAGAGCCCAGCGATATCAATTAATTGATCAAGGGCGCGGGTTGGAATGATGGCGTCATCATCACGCCACCACAGGGCCGCTTGCTGACCAGCATCAGCCCAGGCATCAAGCTCACGGGTAAGGGCGTCCCAACTACTCAAGCGGCAATTTTCTCAAGGATAAAATCGGCGGTCTTACTGGCACCATCTAGGGCCAAATCTGGCGCCGGATCAAGCACAGTACCGGTTTTCCATAGTTTGTTGATTGCGTCGGCTAACCGCTCTGGTGTTAAACCCTGGGCGGGTTCCACCTCTACTAACCCATGCTCGGCGAGTTTCTCAGCCCGTACCCGCTGCTCGGTTTCATGGCCTTCATCATAAGGCACCGCCAAACCACGGCGCCCAGCCAAGAGCCATTCCATGACCGTGTTATAACCAGCCTGGCCAATACTAAGAGCCGCTGTGGAATGCAGCACGGCCATGTCCGGCCGCTCTTTTTCAAGCAACACCCCCTCGGGCGCGTGGTTCATCAAGCGGCCAATATCCTCACTGGGCATGGCTGGACCACAAATCAAATGCCACCGCCGATCGGCTAACGCCGTATGTGATTTCGCTGACATGGCACAGGCGAGCAAATCATACCCGACAGCACCACCGCCGGCTGAGATCACCACCTCTTCACCAGGTTCTTGGAACGCTGACATCACCGGCCGGGCGCTGCGCTGATCCACCACAAACCCGGTATAGGTCAGCCGCGGGACGTAGGATGGATCGACCGGGAAGCTATCTTCCAAGCGCATAAATTTCGGATCACCATGGACCAGAATATGATCGATATGTTGGCTCACCTGATCGGCAATCCAGGATAGACGCTCGTTTTTCGCGGGCGGAATCAATACGTCACGGACCGAGCTAATGGTGATCGGGCGATCATCCCATTGGGCGATTTCCTGGAGCAAGGGCTCCAACTCAAACTTAAAACCGCGCCGCCCGAAAGGATACAGCTCCAGCACCAAGGCCGCGGGTCGGATGGTTTTGATCAACGCCACCAACCGGCGCTTGCGGGCGATCTCGTATTCTTTGCTTACCGGGTTGCCCTCAGGGTCGCGGCGGTCATTAAAATCCTTTTCATGAATACCGATGGCGGGCAGTTGCTCTAACCGGCAATTGGGGACCATCGCCGACATGTCATTCACGCCGCCGCTGATGACCACCACATCCACATCAAGGGATTTCCCGGCTTTTGCCACCTCCTCGGCCAAAGCCGCCGTGCGGTGAACATGCCCCATGCCAAGCAGGTGCTGGATATAAAAAACGACAGTTTTCATAAGGATATAAGCAGGGTAACGAAAAGGGAGAACCGACGGATTAGCCCCCGATAAGGGAGGCCATCAGAACCCGCCACGCCTTTGAGTAGAACCCGTATCAATCATTGTAAGCCCAAGCAAGGCTTCATCCAATTGCTCGGAAGCATGGGCGATATGATGGCTGTCCTGAACTTTGATCAAAGCCGCATGCCCCATGGCGCGTCGACGTTCTGGATCTTGAAGTAGGTCAAACACCGCCTGGGCAAAGGCCCGAGTGTCATCAGGGTCAACCAACAAGCCCGTTTGACCATGTTCGACAATATCAGGCACGCCGCCGCTCTGCCCTGCCACCACGGGCACGCCGGCCGCTTGGGCCTCAAGCAAGGACATGCCATAGGCTTCGTTAACCGCTGGCCAGACACACAGATCACTGGCCCCGTACAACACCGATACGGTTTCTGAATTAACCTCGCCTAAGGGGATTACCTTACCACCCAAAGGCCGCATGAGGGTCATGACCTGGTCTCGCGCCTCGCCATCACCGGCGATAATAAGCCTAAAATCCACCTCGTTCAGCATGGCCAAGGATTCAGCCAGGCGCTTATAGGATTCAAACTTATCACCCGACCGCATCATGGCAATGGCCACCAGCCACGGCACGTCTTCTTCAATTGTAAACCGCCGGGCCAGAACCCGCCGCGCGCTCTCACGCCGATTATGGGCCAGTACGTATTGATCAGGGTTTAAAAAGGGCCGCAGCATCATCATCCGGCTTGGGTCATCCAATAACGGCAATACCTGGGGGGTGTCGTTGGAATTGAGCCCCACCACCAGTGAGGCCTGACCCAACGCCTCGGCCACCGCGTTATGGCCCATATCCCAGCGTCCGCCCTCTTGCTTGGGGGCGTAGGAGGCTTCGGCCACCACATAGGGAATGCCCATGGCCTTACAATATCCGGGCCCAACCCAGTCCGGCGCCTTATGGTACAGATGGTACGTGAACCACACAGCGGGCTGCATCTCGGGGCGTAAACTCTCAGCCCGTTGCATCAACCGCGTGGCAGTGGTCACCCCCACATCGCGCAAGCGGACCTGGCGCATGTAATCACCAACCCCGTCCCGGCTGCTGAATTTTGAGGCCACTTGCACGGTGTGCCCAGCCGTTTCCAGCGCCTGG
>JBCCBF010000386.1:0-2295 GCA_039814445.1 Pseudomonadota bacterium | reverse complement strand
GGTATAGTCATAACATCGTTATGTTCCGTTACCGATTTGCCCTTGCCCTATGACCCCCCATGAGCTTCTCGACATTCTGCAAAAGCATCAACGCTGGCTGAATAAGAAGCCCGGTGGAGCCCGCGCCAACCTATCGTTCGAGACGTTAGAAGGCTCCTCCCTGGCCAAGGTTAATTTAAAACAGGCCAAGATGTCCGGGGCCAACTTAGCCAATTGCGATCTGCGTGGCGCGAACTTGAGTGAAGCTGATTTGTTTGCCGCCAATCTATCCGGCGCCAATTTGACCGATGCTGACCTAACCGATGCTGATCTCCGTGGCACGGATCTAAATGGTGCAATCCTCAAAGGCGCCATCATGAAGGGCGTAGACTTACGTGGTGGCGCGCTGTTTGGGACCAAACGCAAAACTGAAGGGGCCGTGCGACCATCCGACTTATCAAATGCTGATTTGGACGAAGTCACCCTGACCCGCGCTAATGTATCAGGGGCCAACCTAGCCAATGTGAGTATGGTGGGGGCGACCTGTGAAGGCGCCAAAATGGACGGCGTGAACTTTGAGAACGCCAATTTATCGGACGTGAAATTCGATGGCGTGGACCTGAAAGGGGCGAATTTGTCCAACGCTTCGCTTAAAGGAGCCAAGCTGGGCACGGCCAACATGACCGGCGTGGATATAACCGGGGCTAAAATTGACGGGGCTGACCTGGACGGGGCGAATTTAACCGGGGTGGATTTAAGCACCGCGATCTCCCAGGAAACCGACGCGGCCAACGCCCGCGCTTCACTCACCGAGGATCCAAAAGTCACCCTTCTGGTCAAAGAGCATGTGGAATCCCACATCATCTGGCTACAAACTAACGGGGCTAAAGGCAAACGTTGTGAGCTCAATGGCGAAGATTTGAGCGGCGTGGATTTAAGCGGTGTGAATTTATCGGGTGCGAGCTTAATCGGCTGTGATTTGTCAGGCGCGAATTTGGCCGGCTCTGAAATGCTGATGTCCGATCTATCGAACACCAATCTGTCGGGCACCAACCTGACCGGTGCTAACCTTAATGGCATCAATCTGCGCAAAAGTGACCTGAGCAACGCGGACCTCACTGACGCCTCAGTCATGGGCGTTGACCTTAAAACCGCCAATGGCAAATCCACGGGCCGTATGTGGGCATCAAACCTATCAAGCGCCGTGTTGCGCGGGGCTACCCTGGTGCGCACCCGCCTGAACGGCAGCAACCTGGCCCAGGCCGACCTCTCCAATTGCGACTTGACCGAAGCGGTCTTGATCGACGCTAATCTGGACAAAGCCAATCTCGACGGTGCCAACATGGAATCAGTACAGCGCAATTAAGCTCATACCGGCTTATTCACCCATACGCTCACCCGCGCACACCATGATCTGATGCCCCTCATCACCCGGAAGGAAGCCCCGCCATGGCAAAAATAGTGCTGGCCGCAACCCAGATGGCCTGTAGCTGGGACCGCGATGCCAATATCGCCCAGGCAGAACAATTGGTGCGCGACGCCGCTGGCATGGGGGCCCAGGTAATCCTGCTCCAGGAATTATTCGAAACGCCCTATTTCTGTCAGGATCAGAACGCCGATTACTTCACCCTCGCCCATGACCGCGCGCAAAACCCGGTGATGAAGCATTTCCAAGCCCTGGCCAAAGAGCTGGGCGTGGTGTTGCCGTTTAGCTTTTTTGAAAAGGCGGGCCCGGCTTATTTTAATGCGTTGAGTGTGATTGATGCTGATGGCTCCGTGGTCGACCATTACCGCAAGATGCACATCCCCGATGGCCCCGGTTATCAGGAGAAGTTCTACTTTAACCCTGGTGACACAGGCTTCAAGGTCTTCCCCACCCGCTTTGGCACCGTGGGGGCTGCGATTTGTTGGGATCAATGGTTCCCCGAATGCGCCCGGTCCATGGCGCTCGCTGGGGCGGATATGTTGTTTTACCCCACAGCCATTGGCACCGAACCCCATGACCCAACCATTGATAGCCGCCAGCATTGGATGCGCGTGATGCAGGGGCATGCCGGGGCTAATCTCATGCCATTGGTGGCGTCAAACCGCATTGGCACCGAGGCGGGTGCGAATAGTGAGATCACCTTCTACGGGTCTAGTTTCATTGCCGGGCCAGAAGGTGAGATGCTGGCCCTAGCTAGCCTGGATAAGCCTGAAGTGATCACCCAGGCCTTTGACCTGGAAGAGATCGCGGCCAAGCGAGCCGCCTGGGGTATTTTCCGCGATCGTCGGCCCGATTATTACCAGCGGATCATGACCCTGGATGGCCACGCC
>JBCCBF010000292.1:0-3716 GCA_039814445.1 Pseudomonadota bacterium | reverse complement strand
GGGATTGGCCCCGCCTATGAGGATAAAATTTCCCGCCGCGCTATTCGGGTCTGCGATTTGTCCGATCCCGATATCTTACATGAGAAAGTAAACCTGCTGCTTACCCACCATAACGCGGTGTTGGGCGCCCATGGTGCCGATACTTTTGAGGTGGATGCGACGGTCGAGCAGCTTTTAGGGATTGCTGATCAAATCTTACCCTATGCTGATGTGGTGTGGCGACGGCTTGAGCAAATGCGCGTCGAGGGCAAACGTATCCTGTTTGAAGGGGCCCAAGGCGCCATGCTCGATATCGACCACGGCACCTATCCGTTTGTGACCTCATCAAACACCACCGCGGCACAAGCGGCCACGGGGGGCAGCATGGGGCCAAACGCGCTCAACTACGTGCTGGGGATTACCAAGGCCTACACAACACGAGTGGGGGCGGGGCCGTTTCCCACCGAACAAGACAACGATGTGGGCCAATTGCTGGGCGAGCGTGGCCATGAATTTGGCACGGTCACCGGGCGTAAGCGCCGGTGCGGTTGGTTTGATGCGGTGTTAGTCCGCCAGGCGGTGAAGCTAAATGGCATGACCGGCATCGCCCTGACCAAGCTGGATGTGCTTGACGGTATGGACGAAATAAAAGTCTGCACAGCTTATAAGCTTGGTGACCAGGTGATCGATTACCTACCCGCCGCCCAAAAGCAGCAAAAAATGGTTGAGCCGATCTACGAAACCTTTGAAGGCTGGTCCGAGAGCACCCAGGGCGCCCGCAGTTTTGCTGAGTTGCCGGCCACGGCGATCAAGTATATCCGCCGGATTGAAGAGTTGATCGAAGCGCCTGTATCGCTGCTGTCCACGAGCCCCGAGCGGGACGATACGATTCTCATGGCTGATCCGTTTACCGCACTCTGATCGTTTTTTTGCGTAATTGTTATGGCGTTTTGGTGACGTCAGCGCTGGAAAACGGCATGATATACCCTGACTGGGGGTGTAAGGCTGTAAGACGGCCTGACTTTTGCTAGTCTCAGAACAGAATGTTTCGACGCTTTTCAGCAGCAAAAGGCTGTGGTGAGCGTCGTTGGGGCAAATTTATGAGTGACACCAAAGCCAAGCCCGCATCGGCCAAGCCAGATGCAGCAGCCCAGGGGGGCAAGCCCCGGGCCGCAGGCGGCGTTGTGTCAATTGGCGGCAATTATGAGGTAGACCCAGCCCAGCCACTGGCCGCGTATAATTCACCAGGTGCCCACGCCTTTCTCGCCCGCGACAAGTCGGCTGCGGGGCGTAAATTGTTTGCCCTTGTGTGTTCGGGCCCCATGCCGGTGCGGCTTACGATCCTGCAAGCCCTGGTTGGGCTAAACAGTCAAAATCTGATCAAGCTTGCCCATTCGGGCATTGTTGTGTGGCCGCCTGATGAGGCCCAGCGGGTGGTCATGTTGTTTGAACAACCCGCGGGGCCACGGATCGCTGGTGCTGACGGTCGGTGTCAGAAGCTCACCTATGACCAGATTTGCCAAAAGCTGATCCAGCCCGTGGTCTCGGTGCTGCGCGATCTGGAAACCCGTAAGATTTTCCACGGCGCTATTCGCCCCGACAATATGTATGCGCTGCCTGACCTGACCGATGGCGTTGTGCTGGGCGAATGTGTGACATCACCAGCCGGTTACCACCAGCCCGTCTTGTACGAGACCATGCAACGAGGTCTGGCAGATCCATCCGGGCGCGGTAAGGGGCATGTGTCTGATGACATCTATTCCCTAGGGGCTACAGTAGTGACCTTGGTGCAAGGACACCCGCCATTGCCGGGATTGTCCGATGAAGAGATCCTCAACCAAAAGCTACTGCAAGGCAGCTTCTATGCCATGGTGCAGAAGCAAAAGATGCCCACAGCCTTGCTCGAGCCATTGCGCGGGATGCTCAACGATGATCCCCATGAGCGTTGGACCTTAGAGGATTTGGAAGCCTGGCTCGCTGGTCGGCGTTTGAGCCCCCGGCCGCCTGAACCGCCCCGCAAAGCGGTGCGACCCTTTGAGTTCAGTGATCGGGAAGCCTGGGAAGCGCGCGGGTTGGCCCGTGTGCTGAGCCATGATGCCGGCACCGCGGCCCAGCTATATGAAAAGGGTGAAGTCGAAGCCTGGATGCGCCGGGCCTTGGGTGAGAAGAATATCACCGAGATCATGGTGGCGGAACTTGAAGCTGCCAAGACTGGATCAAAGCAACAGCGTGAACCCGATATCCTGGTGGCGCGCTGCGGTATCGCCGTGGCCCCTGATGGCCCCATGCGGGTGCGTCGCCGTTCGGTTTATCCATCGGGTTTGGGCACAGCGCTGACCGAAGCCGTGGTGACCAAGCGTGATCCTGGTCCGCTAGTTCATATGCTGTCAGCCGGCTTGCCGGGCAGTTGGAATGCGCTTCAGAAAAAGCACAAGGTTGAGCCGATCATGCCTCAGCCTGATCTGGAGAATGTGCGCAGCCTGTTAGAGCGTAAGGGCATGGGCTTTGGTGTGGAGCGGGTGCTTTATGAGCTGGATGAGACCATCCCGTGTCAAAGCCCCATGCTCGACAATTTTTATGTGCTGACACCCAATGATTTGCTGCGGGCATTAGAGCGGCTTGCGCCCACCAAAAGCCGCCACGGGCAGCCGATTGACGCCCATATTACGGCGTTCCTCATGGTTCGGTTCCGTAAGCTTGAGGATTGGTTGCTCAAGGCGCTGAACGACACCCTGGACCCTGGCCGCAGTGTGGTGGCCATGGCTCAAATCTTGGGCTCGATGCAAGAGCGTTTGGGCAATAAAAAACTGCCAGGCATCGCCAAATGGATCGTGGCCATGGCCGACCCGGCCATCGACCGCCTGCATAATCACAACACGCGGCAACAGGTTAAGGCCAAGATCAACGAGCTGGCAGAAGCGGGGATGATCAACCCGATCGCCCAGGTGTTGGATGACCCCACCACCAGTAACGCTGATGCGAACCAATATGGCAAAGCTCAGGCTAAATTTGCCCGGGTGGTGGATGAGATTGCGAAATTAGAAGATGAGGTCAACGCGCCCGACCAGTTGGAAAAGGGGTTTGGGCGTGAGCTGGCCGCGGTGGTGGCGGGCATTGTTGGCATCTTTGCCGTGTCCGGTGTGATTGGTTACTACTTCCTTGGTTTTGTTTAGTTTTTAACGCTTAATGGCATGATTGATTAATGGCGAAGAAGGCAAAAAAAGCGCGGCGGAAACAGTCCAAAAAACTGTTTAAGATGACGCCATCACAGCTGTTGCTAGCCCTGAGCTTTGCAGCGGCCGGGCTTGCCTTCTACCCGACTACCATGGTGGTGATCTGCGGCATGCTGCCCACGCTGGTGGCCTATTTCACCGATGATAGCGAGAGTAAATTGGGCGGGATAACCGTCGGCGCGCTCAACGCTTCGGGTACCTTAATGGTGGTGATGAATTTGTTCATCAAAGACCATAGTTACCAGCACGCCTTAGCCTTGATCTCTGACCCGTTCAACTGGTTGATCATGTATTCGACAGCCGCTTTTGGTTGGGCGATTTGGCTGGGTGTTCCTAAGTTCTATGCCTATTTGTCAGTGGTTGCGGCTGAAAAGCGTTTGAAGGTCTTACGCCAGACCCGCGCCGATCTGATCAAGGAATGGGGTGCGGAATTAAACCGTATTGAGGTTGAGCGCCGCGAAGCCCGCGAGGCCGAAGCTCAAGCACGCGCTGAGCGGGAACAAG
>JBCCBF010000045.1:0-12826 GCA_039814445.1 Pseudomonadota bacterium | reverse complement strand
GCGGGTCAGTGCGGAGCGGTCCTCCGCCCCGCTGCGCCGGGGGTGTTTCACGGAGGTCAGTCCTGATAATAAGCGTAACCGGCTAAAAGCTGCGCGCGGGTTGCCCACTCAGAATACGGATGCTGGCGCTCAACCTCATCAAATTCTTGGGCCGCTTGTTGATACCGGCCAGCGTCTAACGCATTGGCGGCTGTGTTATAAATATCCTCGGCTGGCCGCTCCACATAGACGATCTCGTCATCCCCAGCACAAGCGCCGAGGGTAAGCAGGATCGCAAAGCCTGCGATTAAAGAAGAGATGGGTTTGGTCAGCATCATCATGCGGTCACTATCACGGGTCATGTCAAATCGCGCGTCTAGCGGCTGGCACGCCAAGGTTTGTCGTTATAAGTCAGTTTAGAAGGGTCAGGAGATAAACGCAAAATCAATGAATAGCAGCGGGCATTTTTGCCGAGGCTGTCATAGGGGCTGTAGCGGGTGGTATGATAGCCGCTATGATTTGTGTTCGTGCCAGGGTGCGTAGCGTCGGTTTTGGCTTAATTCTGCCTGGAGCCCATGGGCATGTAGGCTTAAGCGGCCTTGGCACGCCAGACCCTCTTAGGCGATACGGGCGGCCGTGTGACTCTGCCAATTGCCAAGATCGGCGGCAACTGCGTCCATACCATCATCCACCGTGCTGGTGCGGATCCAAGCGGTGGGATCAGCAAACAAGGCGTGTAGCAGTTGATTGTTCAGCGCATGACCAGACCGGTAGCCCTCATACCGCCCAATGATTGGGGCGCCCGCGAGATACAAATCACCCACCGCGTCTAACACTTTGTGCCGGACCAGCTCATCGGTATAGCGTAAGCCACCTTTGTTCAGGATTTTCGAACCGCTGATCACCACAGCGTTGTCTAGGGAACCACCGCGGGCTAGGCCCATGGCGCGTAGCTTATCGACGTCTTCTAAGAAGCCGAAGGTGCGCGCCCGGCTCAAATGGCGCTTAAAGCTCGCCATATCCAGATTGGTTTCATAGCGCTGTTGCACATCAAGCCGCGGGGCGAAATCGATATCAAAACAGAATTCGGTGGTTTCGCTTGGTAACAGGCGGGCGTGCTTGCCTTCTTCGACGTACTCGATGGGCTTGAGTACTTTGATCACATGCCGTGGTTGGTCTTGTGCTTCGATACCAGCGCAGTCGATCAAAAAGACGAAAGGCTCGGCGCTGCCATCCATGATCGGCACTTCAGGGCCGTCGAGCTGGATGGTGATATTATCGATGGAACAACCGCGCAGGGCCGCCATGATGTGTTCTACGGTGCTGACCGAGACGCCATCATCATTGGTCACGACGGTACATAGCTGGGTTTCGGTCACGTTATCCCAAAGGGCTGGGACCACGTTGTTGCGATCGGTGATATCGGTACGGATAAACGTAATCCCGCTATTGGCGGGGGCCGGCAGTAGGCGCAACGAGGTTTTTTGCCCAGAATGAACGCCAACACCGGTGCAATGGATGCTGGATTTCAACGTGCGTTGTAGGGCGGCTTCGGTCATGTCGTTTGCGTAATGCACGGGACGATTGCTCCGTCGCTGTTTCAAATCTACTCGGCCTGACATCATGTTCATGACGCTTTAGTAACAAGGGTGATCGCAACATTTCTCATAACCGTGGATCGCAAGCTTGCGGGTCGTTGGCTAATTATTGGAAATTGCTGGAGAAAACCTGTTCGTTATCAAAACACAACATCTGACGATGAGGGATTTAGCAAGTGCAGCACAAACCAACAAATCAACGTTTGTTACCAAATGTAACATGTTGAAAAACCTTAGATTGGTTGCGCTGATTCGTACTTTAACGGGCTGTTATGAAAAACCCCGGCCTCAAATCTGGCCGGGGTCTTTAAAAATTGTGGTTATGTCGGGGGATAACCCCCGGTCATTAGTTTGCCTGACGGCGTAAAAACGCTGGAATATCAAGCATTTCCTCGTCGGTCTCAGCGCTCGCATCGGGGGAGGCTGGGGCGATGTTCAGGCTGGGTTGCGCCAACGCTGCGTTGCCACTGGTGGCTGCTGCGGGGCGGCTAACCGGTGCTGGTGCCGGACGCTCACGTCCTTCGCGCGATAATGACGGGCCAGTGCCGGCGGGGCGCATTGGTGCGTCTGCCGTGGCATTTTTATCATCTTTCTCGGCCTCAGAGTCGCGGCCCACCAGGCCAGTGACCCGGTCAAACAGCGAGCGTTTCCGGTTCTTATCAGCGGCCCCAGCGCCATTGGCGAGGGCGGCGGCGGCAAACGGATCCGGTTGAGCTTCCCGCGAGATCTCAGGCTTGTAACCGGGATCAACGGGCGCAGGCGGGATGAAGGCATCATCACGACGCTCGGGTAATGGCCGGGCGCGATCGGCCATGGGCTCGCCGGTTGCTGTGGTGGTCGCCTCAGGGGCAGGCATCGCCTTGAGCGGCCGTGGTGCCATTTGCGTGGGCATGGGCTGTCCGAAGCTAGCTGCCGGGTCGATAGCGGCTGGTGCTGGTGGGGCCGTGGGGGCAGCCGGTGTGGGTGGCATGGCCGGGGCCAGCAAATTGCCCTGGTCTGGTTGGGTGTAATCCTCCAGATCGGCTTGTTGCGCCACCATAGGCGTTGTTTCAGCTGGGATGTCGGCCGCTTCGCCGTCATCAACAGCAACCGCAGGCTCATCCATGATGTCTGCCTGGGCCGCTATCGCTGGTTCTTCGGTGACCACGGGTTCTTCCACCATCGGAGCGACAGGGGTGCTGGCTACAGCTTCGCTCATGCGCTCAGGCAGCGGCACGGGATGCTGGCCTTCGATCACGTCAATACCGGTGGCCACCACGGACACGCGCATGACGCCTTCCATGCTCTCATCGAAGGTGGAGCCAAAGATGATATTGGCGTCGGGATCGACTTCTTGGCGGATCCGGTTGGCGGCCTCATCGACCTCAAACAGGGTCATGTCCATGCCGCCGGTGATGTTAATGAGGATACCGCGAGCCCCCTGCATCGAGGTATCTTCGAGCAGCGGGTTGGAAATGGCGGCTTCGGCAGCCTCAGTGGCGCGGCGTTCGCCGGAGGCTTCACCGGTGCCCATCATGGCTTTGCCCATCTCCTGCATCACGGTTTTGATATCCGCGAAATCTAGGTTGATCAGGCCAGGCATGACCATCAAATCTGTCACCCCACGCACACCGGCATGGAGCACGTCATCGGCCATCTTGAAGGCGTCAGCAAAGGTGGTCTTCTCATTGGCCACCCGGAACAGGTTTTGATTCGGGATGATGATCAGGGTGTCGACGTAAGATTGGAGTTCCTTGATCCCCTGTTCAGCGGTGCGCATCCGGTGGGCACCTTCAAACTGGAACGGCTTGGTCACGACACCCACGGTCAGGATGCCAGCCTCACGACAGGCTTTAGCAATCACCGGGCCCGCGCCCGTGCCCGTTCCACCGCCCATGCCGGCGGTGATGAACACCATATTTGCCCCTTCGAGATGCTCCATGATCTCGGGCATGGATTCTTCAGCGGCGGCTTCCCCCACTTCAGCACGTGAGCCTGCGCCCAGACCTTTGGTGGTCATGGGGCCAAGCTGGACTTTCACATCAGCTTTGTTGCCTTGCAGGGCTTGGGAATCCGTGTTGCCAACCAGGAAGTTCACGCCTTCGAGGTTGGATTGGATCATGTTGTTGACGGCATTGCCGCCAGCACCACCGACACCAATGACATATATCCGGGGGGTCAGCTGGGCCGCGCTATCGTCGGGTACCGTGACGTTGATCATAAAAGCCTCCGCTTGGCTGCTGCGGGTTTAAAAACTGGTGACCGCCGCCATGCCACGCCCGGGGCTTCCCGGGGCTGTTGCATAACGATGGGTGCGCTGTTCCTCATCCCATCCGACCAGGGGTTGGGCATGTGATTGGAATCGCGCAACGAATCGAGTTTAGGCTACCCATCCCGAAGCCCTGGTGGCATGGGGGTGGGGTAGGTTTTCTTGGGCTGTGTGAATACGGCATCAATTTCCGGCTCACAAATTTTCCTTCAGCCAATGGCTAACGCGCTGATACCATTTGGTTTCTGGCGTTGCGATGGTCATCTCTGGCACGTGTTCAATCCGGTGCTCTAAACCGTAATGAAGCAAGCCCGCAGCGGTGGCAAAGCCAGGACCTGTAGTGGCATGGGCCAAACCCAGCAATCGATTCGGTTTGCCCAGGCGCACTTGCTTGTCGAGCATCATGCCCGCTAGCTCACGAATTCCGGTGATTTGACTGGTCCCACCGGTCAGCACCACGCGCCGCCCACCAAACCGATCAGCGCCGGAGCGTTCCAAACGGTTGCGCACCAATTCAAAAATTTCCTCAAGCCGAGGGCGCATCATGCCGACAATCAGGGAACGCGGTACTTGTTCTTGGCCGCCCATATCGTCGCTTTCGCCCAGTCGGGGCACATCAATCAGCTCTTCATCATCACCGATCGCGGGCAGGGCGCTGCCATAAAGGGTTTTGATCCGTTCCGCATGGCCCACCGCGGTGCCCAGGCCACGGGCGAGATCATTGGTCACGTGGCTGCCGCCCACGGGCAGGCAATCGGTGTGCACTGTGCTCATGTCTTCAAACACCGCGATATCCGTCGTGCCGCCGCCGATATCGATCAAGGTCACACCCAAGCGCATCTCATCTTCAGTGAGGCTCGCAAACCCGGCGGCGTAAGACCCCAGGCAAAATGCCTCGACCTCAAGCTGTGAACGCTCAATACACGCGGTCAGGTTGCGCATGGGGCCCGTAGCACCGCTGACCAAATGCATATGCACGCCCAAAAGCTTGCCATACATACCCAAGGGGTCTTCGATCCCGCGCTGGCCGTCGAGGGCATAACCAACGGGCATGGCGTGGACCAATTCCTGGTCATCGCCCAAATCAACGGCCCGGGCTTGGGTGATGGCACGGTAAATTTCCACATCACTGACCTGATCGCCGGCCACACCGATATCAACCTCAGCCCGGTGGGATTTGGCGTGAGGACCCGACAGGTTAACCAGCACGTTTTCAATCGTTTGCCCGGCCATGCGTTCGGCTTGATGGACCGCGTGGCTAATGGCGATGGCGGCGGCCTCCATGTCGACAACAGCCCCAGCCTTGACCCCGGCCGAGGCGTGATGGCCAATCCCAATGATCCGGATATGGCCAGCCTCTTCAACCCGCGCGATAAAGCAGCAGATTTTGGTCGAGCCCACATCCAGGGCGGTAATAATACTGCCCGCTGGGCGGCGGCGGTGGTGGTTGCTGCTGGGGCGGCTGCTGGAGAAACCCATGGATCTTAGCTTTCTGCACTAGGGCTGTGGGGGCGACGGCACGGCATCATTAAAGGCTTTGCTGTGGGTCGATTAATTCGGCCACATCGGGTGATGGGGTTTCCACCACCAGGCGGTCATCCACCCGTAAATCAATGGTCAGAATATCTTGGTTCAACAAATCGTGGTCGTTATGGACGCGCAATAAGCGGTCGAGTGCGGCGGCGGGTTGGTTTTCGGGGAGCCGCAGGATCACTTCGCTTTCTAGGGTTAAATCCCAGCGCCGATCAGCGATCCAGGCAGCCGCCACCATCTGCTCTGCGATCAGCGGGGCATCGGCCAAGATCGCAAACAGCTCACGGGTTCGGGTCGCCGCCCCCTGACCCGCGAGCAGCGGCAGGTGACGGTAATCACGCACATCGGCGGTATCCAGAATATGGCCATCGGCATCGATCAATGAGATTTCACCATCCCGTTGCCACAGGGCAGCGGGGGTTCGCTCCACGAGTTTGATTTGGATCAGATCCGGCAATTGGCGACGGACGGTGACCGCCCCCACCCAGCTCAGCCGCTCAAGCTGACTACGGGCTTCATCGGGGTCAAAGCCGAGGATGGGGTCACCGGGGCGAACGTTTAAGATCGCCAGGATCGTGTCCTTTGGCACTTCGCTGCGGCCCACCACGCGCACATCTGCCACGGCAAAGCCAAGCCCAGCGGTCCAATTGAGCACGGTGTGCACGGTGGCGTTCTGAGTGCGCGCGACCCAGCCGCTCGCCACGGCCCAATACGCCCCACCTGCGATCACGCCGAAAATCGGGACACACAGGGCAGCAATCTTCAGTGGGCGGCGCCAGCGGGCTATTTGGCCGCGATACCAGTTATCCAGCTGTTGGCGCCAGACCGGTTGGTTCTTGGCCGCTGTTTTGGTCTTGGTTTTTGCTTTGCTTACACGCGGCATAGGGCATCCTCCAAGATCCACTCACATAACTCACCAAAACCGATCCCCAGATGCTCGGCTTGTTCAGGCACCAGGCTGACCTGGGTGAACCCTGGCTGGGTGTTGATTTCTAAAAACACCAACCCATCGGTGCCGGGCTGGGTGTCATCCCACCGGAAATCAGTCCGGCTGATCCCGCGGCACCCGAGGGCTCGATGGATGGCTAAAGCCTGGTCCATGGCGGCGGTTTCGATCTCTTTCGGCACCGCTGCCGGTATGACATGTGTAGCTTTTCCCGCGGTGTATTTCGCGTGATAGTCAAAGAAACCTTCCTCATGGAAAATCTCGGTGACACAGAGGGCACGGTCGCCCATGACGCCCACGGTCAGCTCATGACCCGGGATAAACTTTTCCACCAAATAGGTGGTGTCAGCATCCCCATGGCTCAGTTTCAAGTCGTTCTGCCCTGGATGGATGATCGAGATGCCAACGCTTGAGCCTTCTGAGGCTGGTTTGATCACAAACGGGGGCGCCAAGGTGATGTCACCGGCTTCGATTTCAGCCCGGGTTAACACTTGGGCCTCGGCCACCTTTAATCCCGCATCAGCCGCGATGCGTTTGCTGTTTGGCTTCTTCATGGCGATTGCTGAGGCGGCGATGCCCGAATGGGTGTAGGGAATGTCGAGCATTTCCAGAACACCCTGGATAACCCCATCTTCACCGCCTTGACCGTGGAGCGCGTTAAAGGCCACATCGGGTTTGGGGGTAAGGTCGGCTAACAGCTGGGAAAGATCACGGGTCACATCCACCCGGCGCACTTTATGGCCACGGCTTTCCAAAGCATCCGCAATGGCGTGGCCACTGACTAAGGACACCTCGCGTTCAGCGGAATAGCCGCCCAGTAATACAGCGATGTCTTTATTCTGTGGCATGGTCTTCATGGGTCCTCTCCTGACGTGACCGGGTGGCCATCTTGTGGTTTGCCGATCCGTTTGATCTCCCAGCGCAAGTCAATTCCCGTTTGCGTGCGCACCCGGTGGCGTAATTCTTCGCCCAGGGCTTCGATATCAGCCGCGGTGGCGTCGCCGGTATTGATCAGAAAATTGCAGTGCTGTTCGGATACTTGCGCCCCGCCGATCCGCAAGCCACGGCCCCCCACCTGGTCAATCAACTGCCATGCTTTGTGGCCGTCGGGATTGGCGAAGGTTGACCCACCCGTGCGGGATTTAATCGGCTGAGTTTCGGCCCGGGCGGTTTGGATCTCAGTGATCCGCGCGCCAATATCACCGGGATCACCGGGCGTGGCGCGGAACCAGGCGCGGGTGAAGATCCAATCGGCCGGGGCATCATTGTGCCGGTAACCCATGCCAAGCTCATCGGCGGTAATCCGTTTGATGGTGCCATCACCGGTAACCACTTCCACCGCGATGAGCCGGTCTTTGGTCTCACCACCATAGGCGCCCGCATTCATCCGTAAGGCACCACCAATAGAACCGGGGATACCGGCCAAAAACTCTAGGCCGGTTAACCCGGCGTCCCGGGCGGTCAACGCCACATTCAGATCGAGCGCGCCCGCACCCGCTTCAATCGTGTCGCCCTCAACCTTGATCTGGCCAAACCCGCCACCGAGCCTGATCACGACCCCATCCAGCCCGCCATCGCGGATCAAGAGGTTGGAGGCCACCCCGATCACCGTGACGGGCACGTGATCAGGTATACCGGCCATGAAGCTTGCGAGATCGGCCGTGTCGGTGGGGCGGAACAGCAGCGCGGCGGGCCCACCAACCCGGAACCAGGTTATGGCCCCTAAGGGCGCATCCTTTTTCAACCGCCCTTGCACGGGTGGTAAGGCGTCGCGCCAATCGGCCTCGGCGTTCGGGGTCTTCAGCGCGGCCATCATAGGGCGCTCCCCTGGGCCGTGGCTGGGTTTAAAATACTGGCTAATTGGCCAGGCAGATCATTGGCCCAGACGGTTATATTGCCCGCGCCCAAGCACACTACCAGATCCCCTGGCTTGGCCATGTCAGCGATCAGTTGAGGCAGCGCTTCGGGGCCTTTCAGACCCTGTACATCCCGGTGGCCGTGCATGCGTAAGCCTTCGACCATGCTGTTTTTATCGGCCCCGGCGATCGGCTCTTCCCCAGCTTCGTAAACATCGGCGACAATGACGGAATCCGCATCGTTAAAGCAGGTGCAGAACTCTTCGAATAAATCAGCCAATCGGGTGTAGCGGTGCGGTTGCACCACGGCGATCACGTCACCCGACCCCACCGCTTGGCGGGCGGCTTTTAACACCGCGGTAATCTCTACCGGGTGGTGCCCGTAATCATCGATAATCCGAATATTGTTGACCACGCCGGTGGTGGTAAAGCGTCGTTTGACCCCACCGAAATTGGTAAAGGCCTGACGGATCGCATCCGCACCCACCCCCATTTCATGGGCAACGGTGACGGCGGCCAGGGCGTTTTGCACATTGTGTTCGCCATACATGGGCAAGAACAGATCCTGGATCTCGCCTTCCTCCCCATCGCGGCCAGCGCGTTCGCTGATTTGCACGGTGAACCTGCTGCCTTCGGCGTCGGTGCGCAGATCAACGCCGCGGATGTCAGCTTGCGGGCTGAAGCCATAGGTCACCACCCAACGATCCGCGACCCGGGGGATCATGGCTTGCACTTCAGGATGGTCGATACAAACGGCAGCAAAGCCATAAAACGGCATGTTCAGGACGAACCGGTCGAAAGCGGCCCGCAACGTATCAAAATCGCCATAATGATCCATGTGCTCGGGGTCGATATTGGTGACCACAGCGGCCGTGGCTGGCAGGCGAATAAACGTGCCGTCACTCTCATCGGCCTCGACCACCATCCAATCGCCATCACCCAATCGGGTATTGGTGCCATAGGCGTTGATGATGCCGCCATTGATCACGGTGGGGTCCAGCTGGGCTGCTTCCATGACCGCGGCAACCAGAGAGGTGGTCGTGGTCTTGCCGTGGGTGCCACCGATGGCCACTGACCATTTCAGGCGCATGAGTTCGGCTAGCATTTCCGCGCGACGCACCACGGGTACCCGGGTTTTGCGCGCGGCCGCCACTTCTGGATTATCGGGTTTCACCGCCGTGGAAATCACGCAGGCAATCGCCTCGCTTAAATTCTCCGCCCGGTGGCCAACCTCCACCTTGATGCCCAGGGCGCGCAAGCGTTTCACATTGGCGCTATCGGCGATGTCAGAGCCTTGGACCGTGTAGCCCAGATTGTGCAACACCTCGGCGATGCCCGACATGCCAATGCCGCCAATGCCAACAAAATGTAACGCGCCGATGGTGGATGGGATCGCTCTCATGATGCCATCTCCATTACCGCGCCATCAGGTTTATCCTTGGGCGGATTTGCGGCGGTTTCTGGGCGTTTTGTCGGCTCCTGAATGCCCGCCGTGGCCAGCACCAAATCGGCGAGGCGATCAGCGGCGTCTATCCGGGCGGCGGCGCGGGCTTTCGCCGCGGTATCGGCCAGTTTTTGTGGGTTGGTGAGCACCGCTTCCAACCGCACGGCCAAAGCGTCTGCGGTAAACCCATCTTGGGGCATGAGCCAGGCGGCGTTTTGCTCGACCATTTGGGTTGCGTTCTTGTGTTGGTGGTCATCCATGGCGCTGGGATAAGGCACCAAAATGGCCGGACGCCCCGCGGCGGTGAGTTCCGCCACGGTGGAGGCCCCAGCCCGGGCGATCACTAAATGGGCGGCGGCGAGGCGTTGGGGCATATCGGTGAAGAATGTTTGCAGCTCGACACGTTGGTTGATCTGGGCATAGGCAAACCGGGCTTCTTCGATATCAGCTGGGCGGGCTTGTTGGGTAATCCGCAACCGCCGGCGTAAATGGTCGGGCAGTTTTGCCACCGCCGCGGGTAGCACATCACTGAATACTGTCGCCCCTTGGCTACCGCCGATGATCAGCAGCTCTAGGGGATCGTCATCGCCAGGGGCCGGGTAGGTGGCCTGATGCAGGCGCGCGATTTCCGTCCGCACAGGATTACCGGTTTGGGTTAGCGGGGCCGCGTCTTTTGGTAGTTGTTCCAAGCGTGGGAAAGCCGTGGCGATGGCGGCGGCCTTACCAGCAAGCATGCGGTTCACCCGCCCCAGAACAGCGTTTTGTTCATGGAGCATCACCCGGCGCCCTTGGTGGAGCGCCCCCATCACCGTGGGCATGGAAGGATAACCACCAAAGCCGACAATGATCGCTGGGTTGGTTTGCATCAGCATGGCGTGGGCTTGGGCGTAACCAACGCCCTGTTTTACCACCATGCGGATCAGGCCCTTTAGCCCCGGCTTGCGCCCAGCCGCCTGCACATGGCGAACCTGAATATCCTTGAGTCCTTGGCCAAAATTAAGCCCCCGCCGGTCGGTGACCATGATCACCTGATGCCCACGTTTCATGAGCGTCTCGGCCAAGGCTTGGGCCGGGAATAGATGCCCGCCGGTGCCCCCAGCGGCCAACATAATCGGCTGGTCGGTCATGATCGCGCCTCCTGATCCAGGGGGGCGTCACTGGGTTGGAACCGGATGTTGAGCGGCACAGCCCGCTTGGACCGGGTGAGTGCGAGCACGAAGCCCATGGCAATGCCGAGGCTAAGCAGGGAGGACCCGCCATAGCTGATAAACGGCAAGGTCATGCCTTTGGTGGGCATAAGGTGTAAGGCCGATCCCATATGGATCAGCGCCTGCATACCAAATTGGGTCAGGATCCCGGCGGTGGCGAGGAGCACAAACAAATCCGATTGCCCACTCACCCGATAAAAGCCGCGGATGACGATAAACCCGAACACGATCAGCAAAATCATGCACGCGATCAGGCCCATCTCCTCGCCCAGCACCGAAAAGGCAAAATCCGCATGGGCATCGGGCAGTTGATGTTTCACCTCCCCCTGGGCGGGGCCGGTACCAAACCAGCTGCCATGGCGGAAGGCTTCCAGGGAGCGTTCCACCTGGAAGGTATCACCGCTGGATGGGTCCAAAAATCGGTCAACGCGGCTTTGTACATGGGGAAACGTAAAATACGCCCCCACAAGGCCTGCCATCCCTGTTACGCCAAGGCAGATCACCAACAGAATGGGCAAGCCCGCTAAAAAGAACTGCACACCAAAGATGCTTAGCAGCACAAAGGTTTGCCCCAGATCTGGCTGGATCAACAACAGCGCGGCGACCAGGGCACAGAGACCGAGCGCCACGATATTTCCTGGGAAACCATCGCCTTTCTGTTGCAGGGCAAACATCCAGGCCACCACCACGGCAAAGGCTGGCTTCATGAATTCCGAGGCTTGTAAGGAAAAGCCCGCAATCCGTATCCAGCGCGTGGCCCCCTTGATCGCATCACCCGCCAAGGGGGTGATAATCAACATCACCAGGGCACCCAAAAACAGTAACAGCCCGGCTCGCCTCACGCTTTTGGGCGAGAGGAATGAGATGACCACCATCGCCAAGAGGGTGGGGGCTAACAGGACCAAATGACGCTTTAGGAAATGCGCGCCATCCAGACCAATGCGTTCGGCCACCGGCGGGCTGGCGGCTGCGATCACTAAGACCCCAAACAGGGCTAAGCCAATCAGCGCGCTCAGCAGCAACCGGTCAATCGTAAGCCACCACATGGTCAGCTGTGAATTCACCGGTTGGCGGTTTGGCAGATTGCCGGGCATGGATAGTCTAGGTGCGCTCATTATTGCTGGGCCTCCAACATCTGCTGGCGGGTGCGGATCACATCCTCGACGGTGGCGGCGAACACCTCACCCCGCTGTTCGAAGCTCTCGAATTGATCAAAGCTCGCGCAGGCGGGAGAGAGCAGGATAACGCTTTCTTTCCGCTCTTTGACCGCCAGGGCGGTGGCCTCACTGACGGCTTTGTCCATGGTGTGGCAGACGCTGTAGGCGCATTTGCCCTCACACCAGGCGCTAAAATCATTGGCCGCGTCACCAATCAAATAGGCATGGCGCACCCGGTCCATCAGGCGTTCTAAACCGTTCAACCCGCCGTCTTTGGCCTTACCCCCCGCGATCCAGAAGATCCGTGGGTACGAGCCTAAGGCTTTCGATGCGGCATCTGCATTGGTGGCTTTGCTGTCATTGACGAAATTGATGCGCTTATACCGGGCCACAATCTGCTGGCGGTGTGCGAGACCAGGGAAGCTGGCGAGACCCGCGGCGATGACGTCTGGCTCCAGGCCCAAATGACGGCAGCAGGCATAGGCCGCCGCTGCGTTCTGCCAATTATGGTAACCGGGCAGGGTTTGGATGGGCATCAGGTCGCACACAGCCTCATCCAACCCGTCCAGATCATCATAAAGCACGCCGTTGAGCACATAAACGCCGCCATCGACGCGGCCTTCACTGCTGATCTTTGTCACCTGCCAATGCCCGGCTTTCTCCAACGCACCAGCGATGGTCACGGTGGGCGCGCTGTCGATGCCAATCACGGCGTGTTGGGGCATGGCGCCCCTTCGGAAAATACGCTTTTTCGCGGCGATATAGCCTTCCATACCACCATGGCGATCCAAATGGTCTGGGGTCATATTAAGCAAGCAGGCGATGGAGAAAATCGCGTTTTGGGTCAGGTCGAGCTG
>JBCCBF010000184.1:0-5840 GCA_039814445.1 Pseudomonadota bacterium | reverse complement strand
GGGGTGCCTGCGCTAGGTAATCTGGTGACGCGCATAAGATGCGCTCATCATCGGCCAGCACTCGGCCTTTCATGCTGGTGTCTTCCACCGCCATGTTTCGCAAGGCCAGATCATAACTCCCATCAATCAAGTCAACGCGCGTATCTGAGAGGCGTAGATCCAGGGTGATCTTCGGATTCGCCGCTAGGAACTTGGGCAAGAGTGGCGCGATATAAAGCTGTGAAAATGTACTGGGCGCAGTAAAACGCAAGGTGCCGGTGGCGCGTGCCTGGCCCTGGCCCAAGGCTGCACGGCCTGCGGCTTCCTGGGCGATGATCTCACGTGCATAGGGCAGGAACTCAGCGCCTTCTAGGGACAGTGATACCTTGCGCGTTGACCGGTGTAACAGATCCGCGCCGATGGTTTTTTCTAATTTTGCTAGTTTGGCACTGGCGACAGCGGGCGCCATGCCCAAGTCACGACCGGCTGCGCTGATGTTCAATTTGTCAGCCGCGAGGACGAAGAGTTGTAACCCGTCAGTATCCATCGATTGTATCCAATAGCCGAATTCTTGAGCTGTTTATCGGCTGTTTATTCAGCAAATAACAAGCTTTCTATGCGGTAGTGACGCGATCATGTGTCGCCTGGGCGCGGTGCTAGGTGCGTCCATCGACGCATATTAGGAAATCGCGATTGCTGCACCTGCTAGGTCAGGTTTGCTGCCTAAAAACCGCGCAATAATATTTCAAAATTGTGACTTGCCTCAAATTTTAGCAAAAATTTCTGGAGTTTTTATATTTTCAGGCGTAAAGGGGCCTGCAATCTGGTTATACCAGTCACGCGGTTTTTACGGCTCTCCCCTGATTTCTGGCCGTAAACCCCTAAGAAACAAGGAATAGTTTCGATGGTCGCCAATAGCCCCGCCATAATGAAGGCCGATGCTCAACCCCGCCGTGATCGTAAAGATGACACGGCCCACCAACGCCGTATGCGCATGGGTGGTCGCGCTCTTTTAGCTGCGGCTGCTTCCATTCCTGCGGCTGGCGCTGTGTCAGCGCAAGAAGCGGCGTTTAACACCTTTACCGGTCCCCAAGCCTATATCACCCAAGTCCAAGATACGGGTGGCGATGCGCCGGCCGTGGCACCCGCCACCACGCCAACCCCTGGTGAGTTAGGCGCGGTATGTATTGCTGTGGCTAGCCAGACGAACGCCACCGGTGCCCTGATGCTTGTGAGCCCAGACGGCACTCAAGCGATTGGCGTCGCCACCGCAGGTCCAGGCACTTTGCCTGAGACACCCGATGGCATTGAGTGCATCTCGTCCGAAGAGTTTACCGAAGGCGTGCGCACGCGCATGACCTCGTTTGCGCATGACACATCCGATTACATGCAAGAGATTGCCGCACGCGCCGGTATCTCAACGGGTCCAGCGGCGGCCTTGAAGAATCCCGCCCTGAACGCCAACCCGGTTGCTACCTGGCAACGCACAGCCCAACAATTCACCGCCCTGAACAACCTGATTGTGCGCATGCGTGGTCCAGAGGAGTATCAACAAATAATTGATTCAGAGCGTTCAGACGCGCTGATCAAGCGCTATCAGGAGATGGGTGCTGAGTTGACCATGATTGGTCTGATGGCCCGGTCCCTGCCGACCGTACAAGAGCGCCTCGATAATGGTACTTTCGGCGTTAATGACCGCTTTTCACCCCTACAGCCAGAAGCTGATGAGCCAGAAGCGGAGCCAATCCGCTTTGAATCGGGTCCTGAAACACCACGGGTCATCGAGGCACGTGCCGCGGCACCTAAGGTTGAAACGCCCGCCCTCACGCCCGGTGTCGATAACCGGCGTCGCTTGACGGCTTAATTTTTAAACCCCGCTGGTCACGATGGCTCAGCGGGGTTTTGCTTTCTACCCCACTCATTTTCATTTTGATTTTGCGGATCAGCCTTATGGCTGACATCACGGAGTGCCTCATGCCAACACCAGAAACCAATCGTCGTTGGAGTGGCGCTCGTCAAGCCGCCGCCTTGGCCTCCCTCGTCAGCGCTGGTGTGCCAACGATGGTGGCTGCTGAAGAAGAGGCGTTCAATAAATTTGTCGGCCCGCAATCGCATATTGCGCAGATTGACCCGATCCAGGTTCAGGCAGATGGCCCCGCGGCCGAAGAGCAATCGGTGGGGGCTAAGGGCTCAGCCATGATTACCATCGCCCGCAACAACACTGGCAGCATGTCCGATGACACCCAGCTGGTCGGAGTCTTGATGCACCTGCTTCCCCACGATGCTCATGCGATTGCCGTCGAGGTGCCGCGGCCTGGGGCCTTGCCCGAATGTCCCGAAGGTCAGCGGTGTTTTACCCCGCTGGAATTTGTCGAGCATGTCCAAAGCCGGGTGGCGTTCTTGGGCCAGGAAACCGCGTCTTTCATGCGCGGTATTGAACAAGCCATGGGGCAAGAAGAGGGGCCATCAGCTCTGCTTACTGCGGAGAGTTTCGGCGAGGCCCCCTATGAAGATTTTGGTTCCGTACGGCGTTGGTATGAGCAAACCATGATCAACGCGAGCCGTAACCTTGATGCCGAGACTTTTGCGAATACGGTTGATGCAGCACAGATGGAAGCCCTAGAGGCCCTGCGTGACGAGGTGGATGTGGAATTGCGGATGCTGGGGATCCTGCGTGGCGGGGTGCATCAGTTGCAGTTCAATCTGGATTCTGGCCGCTTGGTGCCTGAAAGCCAGATCGAAGAGATCAAACCCGATCCTATTCGCTTTGAATCAGGGCCAAATAGTGGGCCAGCCATTGAGTTGCGTGATGCAAAAGCCGTCACGGAACCGCCAGCCGTCACCACTCGCCCTGATCATCAACGCCGTATCGCGGTTTGATAGCAGCGAGTTGCCAAGAATTCTTTGCCAGAACTCTGTGGTCAGTCGCGGTGAAACAAAGCCTAACAGCAGGCTTTTTCGTCAGTAAGGCTGACCAAAAAGTTGAAATATTATTGCGTATTAGCCTGTGAAAAGCCTGTTTCGCATTTTGACGTCGGCGCTTTCATGAAATTTTCATACTCCAGAATTTGACGCTCATTTGATGAGTACTCTTCCCATGACGCAGTTCTCCCCCTCGCTGCGCCAAACCGTCTATGAAGGACGTCGCCATGGTACACGAAACAAACGCCCGCTTACCCCAGCCACCCACAATTGACACTGACGGCTCTGCTTATCAGCGGCGTATGGTTCAAGGGGCGAAGATTTTAGGCTCTGCCTTGGCAGCAGCACCATTCGCTGCCGCCGTGTCCGCAGAAGAAGCCGCGTTCCATGCCTTTACCGGCCCGCAAGCCTATGTCACCCAGGTGCAGGGCACTCCTGATAATGGCCCGGTGGCCCAAGCGCCTGTGCAAAGCCCGGGTGAGGCGGGTTTTGTATGTATTTCTGCGGTGAGCGCCAATCACCCCACCGCGGTGATTGCCGCGGTTAGCCCGCAAGGCCTCGACCTTCGCGCATTAAACACCACAGGCCCTGGGACCCAGCCGGTGTTGCCAGAGGGCGTGGAATGCGTGAGCCAAGAAGCGTTTAATGCCGGGCTGCGTGAGCGGCTTTTGGAATTTGCCTATGACACCGCGGTGTACGCCAAAGATGTAGCGGAACGGGCCAACATGGATACCACCCCCATCGGGCTTTTAGCGCCTGAGGCATTGCCTGAAGATCCACTGGCTGCCTACCAATTAATCAGCCAAGTTTATGTGCGGGTAAACCGTAACGCCCAGGGTCGCTTAGGGTCGGATTATTCCGATCCCGATGTGCGCGCAGCGATGATGGAACAAGCTCGGCATCGTGCCAATGAGGTGGGCATGGCGATCGCCATCAACCGGGTCATGCCAGCGGTGCAGGAAAACCTAGACCGCGGGGATATCACCGTCGGCCCCGATGGTGAGGTTATTCTGTCTGATAACGCCACGGCCATTCCGATTAATTTTGTGCCTGAGGCTCAGCCTGGCGCTGCTGACGACCATTGGTTTACCCAGGTGGACATGCCAGCCACGGGCGCTGGGGTTGATGCGCCAGCACCGGGTGAAACGGGTCAGGTGTGTATCACCCATGCCTTGGCTGATCAGCCCAAGGGTGCCTACGTGGAATTTGACCTTAATTACGGCCTGCAACCATCGGTGATGCCGGTTCGTCTCACGGAAATCGGTGTGATGCCAAACCTCCCGGGCAAGCATTGTATGACCTTGGATGAATTCCGTCAGGATGCAGAAGCGCGGACGTTAGAATTTGGGCGCGATTTGATTGCCGCTGCTCGCACGATTGCTGAGGATACCGGCCGTCCAGAAATCGCCCGTGGTGTTGAGGTTTTGGAAAACCCAGCCGCTTTAGAAGACCTGATGGCGTATGCCGCGGCGGCTGAGACCGTCTTCCGGCGTGCCGCCGGTGCAGATGCCAGCCTTTGGCAATCGGATCTGCCAGCCCGGGGCATCGCCCAGCGTAAAGAAGCGTTCATGATCGAAAGCATGGAAAACGGCATTCCAGAGATCGAGAATGATTTGCGTAACCCGCAAACCGAATTGCAGGTCATTCCGATCAATCTTCAAGTTCCGAACGGGGCGGGTCTTGATGGTTGGCGTCCACGCCAGGCTGTGTTGCGGCAAGATTGGCAGCCAGCCATTGTGCCGGTACAAGCCCAGGTTGAGGCCCCCGCTGAGGCCCCGGCTGTTAGCCCATCTGTGACGCCCGGTCAGCGCGGCTCTGTCTGTGTCACGTATGAATCAGCCACCAGTGGCGAACAACGCCTTGTGATCGCAAACCCCACGGGTTCTGCCACCTCATTCTATAACCCAGCGGATCACGGTGCTTTTGATTCAGTGAACTGGAACGGGTTGGACTGTGTGACCTTAGAAGCCTTTAAGGAAGGTGCTACAACACGCGCCATCGCGTTGGGTCAAGATGTGGCTGACTTCGTTCAAGACGTGGCAACTGCCACGGAGCGGCCAGAACTGGCCGCCGGTATTGAGCGGCTGCGTGATCCATCACTTGCTGATGATTTAACAGAAGCCAATCGTGTTGCCGCGTTAACCTTAAAATCCGTATCAGAGGCTGTGGAGGATGTGGACCCGTTGGTTTTACGCAGTGCTGTCGCGCCCGAGCGGTTGGACGGCATTATGCAGCGGGGCCTGCAAGGCTATGTGGAACAGCGGTTGATGACCCGGGTGGAAAGCGCCTTGAATGCTCTAGAGACCCGTTATGGTCCACGGGTTGAAGGGCAGGGCGATAACCAACCAATCGGTCAGCCCATCAATTTTGAAGGGACCGGTGACGGCTACAATATCCGCGAATGGCGCATTCGCCGGGATGGGCCGAAACAAGCCGCCACACCTTTGACGCTGAGCGCGTAATTGGCATTCAGGCCGGCGTCCTTTGGCGCTGGGCGGCGGCTTGTACCGAACCGTGCTAGGCGCTCTGCGCCTGGTCGGTTGGGGCGCCAGCCATGGGGGCAGCCAGTGGTTCATACATAGCCGGTTCCATCCCAGCCTTAAGCCGCGATAGGGTGTTGAATGGGCGCTTGATTTGGCCACGGAAATGCTGACGCACCAAGCGTTGCCAGGCGGGGATGGTATCCTCGCCCCGCTGGGCACACACATAATCGAACCAACGCCAACCAATCGCCACATGGTTGATCTCATCATCATGGACGATTTGAAGCAGTTGCGCGCTTTCCGGGTCATGATGACGGTGCAGGCTATCGATCATGGATGGGGTCACATCAAGACCCCGGGCTTCTAAAACCATGGGTCGAAGACATTCGCGTCATCCTGGTCAAACTGGCAGACCGACTGCACAACATGCGTACGCTGGAGTCCATGCCAATTGAG
>JBCCBF010000055.1:0-11202 GCA_039814445.1 Pseudomonadota bacterium | reverse complement strand
CTTCCTTGATCTACTAGGTTGCCTCATGTTGTTGTTTGGCTTGGATACCTGTCGAGTGTGCATCGCGGTTACTATTATTCCACATGTTTTGGCGGGAGAAGACACGTCACAGACCAGACCTGCCCCATTGATGATGAATAGGTATCACGGCAAAACGCTCAACGTCAACATGTAGTGGCTTACTAACTTCTGACACACCATATGGTGACCTCAGCGCCACGCTGCCAGCTCCAACCTCACATTAGCGACACCGGAAGAACCGGTTAAATTGGGCCTGACAGGCTTGGTTATCGCCCAGTTGGGGAAAACCAGCACGCCCCAGATTGGGCAAGACAACAATATATTGTGGACTATGGCACCTGAACACTGTGGGCAAATAGGGGATAAAATTTTGTCGTAAGCAAAATCACCCGATAAGGCGCAACCTTATATATAATGCGCGTGACACTCTATTTTGCCGTCCTCTGAAAACCGCTCTCGCACCATGTCAGAAAAAGAATCGTCCACGGCCCTTCGCCATATCTACCGCCCGATTGTTGATCAGATAAAGCTGATGCAACTGGCCACTAGCCGGGAAAACCGGCCCTGGCTGTGCAATGTTTGGTATGTGATGGATGATGATGACCAGATTTATTGGATATCACGCCCAAGCCGTCGCCACAGTCTAGAGATCGCTGACAACATATATGTGGCTGCCACAATCCACGGCCCACATAATAGTGGGCTATTAGACGATGCCGGCCAGGCGCTGATCATCAGCGGCCACGCGCGCCAGATCCCAGGCCCCGACACAACAAAAGCCTATAACTTATATGCCGCTCGATTTCCCAAGCTGCGTGATTTCCAATCCGAAGAGGACATCTTCCGCGATCAAGGGCATCACGTCTTTTACCAACTGACTCCCGACGAGATCATCTGGTGGGACGAAGTAAACTTTCCCAAACAATCCCGGCAGGTGGTGTTAGGCTGAGCCACTTAAGCTCGCTTCCATGCCGCGGGCTTTGCTCGCCAAACGCCTCGATCAAAGCCCGCACCATAGCGAGACATGCCACAGAATAAGGCTGTCCCCACCAACACCGTGGCGATATTAAAGCCCAGCAAAAACAAGCTTTGCGGCAAGAGGATCAAGGCACCGATATATTGCACGACAATCGAGGCATAGAGGATCCGCACCACAAACTCACGCGACCGCGACCGAATAAACCAGGCCCCCAAGGGCGCGCCAATCACCACAATCGGCACACAGCATAGCCACAGATCCCAGGCCTCTGGCGCTAAGGGCTGGGCACCAAAACCCAATCCTTTCCAAGCAAAGGCCGTGAGCGAATTGGTTGCCATCAACACCACCGAGGTGGGCGTCGCCACGCGCTCTGATACCCGCAAGGCCAAGACCAGGAACGAGAACACCACAATATCAATGCCTGAACCAACAATGCCGGTGATCACCCCGCCGATGCCGCCAAACACCGCGAGCGCCACATAATCAGCCAGGCGCAGCTCCACATCAGCCCCAAAGACCCGCCGCTTCTTGTCCCGGTTGATCAGAAATAGCGCGACGCCAAAACTTAACCAGACAGCAGTAAAGAGGGTTTTCGCCACCGGCCCGGGCAGCAAAGGCGCGATATAATCAAGCCCGATGATCACGCCGCACGCCCCAGCCAGGGCCGCCACGATAATCGCCCGGCCAACCACCGGCACCTTGAGGGTAAAAATCGCGATCGCCGCGGCCGTCATGCCCACGGATTGGATCATCACCGAGAAATCACGGGCGATCTCAGGCTTGATGCCGAACACCAGGGTAAACACGGGAAACGCCACGGCCCCGCCACCCTCACTGGTAGCCCCCGCAATGAACGACCCAAACAACATAGTGACGCTAGCCGCCCAATAGGTCTCAAACAACGCCCATCGGTCGGTGCTGATCATATAGGTGAGCCACAGGGCCCATACCGTCATGGCACACAAAAAAGACGGGTGCCGAACTATACGCCGGATCATGTCGCGCAGCCTTCGCAAGGGAGGAGAGCCGAATAGAACCCCGCCACACCACCGAAAATGGTGCAGCGCGTCATTCGTAACGCCTGTGATTAATCGGCTTATACGAAAGTGCGGTGTGGTTTTTTGATGAATGGGGTTGGGGCAAGCCCCAGGTTGGCGTATCAGGCCGAAAAATACCGCTTACTAACGTCTCAAGCAAAATGGCGGAGAGAGAGGGATTCGAACCCTCGGTACGCTTGCGCGCACAACGGTTTTCGAGACCGCCCCGTTCGACCGCTCCGGCATCTCTCCGCATCAGCACGGCTAGGCGTGCTTGAGCCACGAGGGGATACAGGCTCCGTGCGCGAAAATCAATCGCCCGATCATCAGCCTCACTCACGGCCCTAAACTGTAGGCTTTCGGGAGCCCTTCCAGGAAAAAGCCAGCGGTGCGATTGAAAGAGCGCCCCGATGGCTTTTGATTACAGTCACCTGGCCGTCACGCCAGTATATGTGACGCCAGTCTTACTGGGGCGCTTTGGCCAGGAGCATCTCGTTTGTGCGCACAAGCACGTCCCGGGCGGCTTCCTCGTATTTGGCGGGGTCGGCCTGGATGATGTAATTCCGCGACCGGCTAGTGCCGCCGCCCATCAGCACGCTCAACACATTGGCGGCTTCTTCGACCGCCATTTCAGCGCCCGAGCTGTCATCCACCACCTCACCGAAGACAGTATCGGCTTCCACGGCTTGGCCTAAGCTGACGGTGGGGGAACCGTTCTGGAATGTGGAGGTCCAATCATGGGTGAACTTCACCGAGGCTGTGCTCACTGCCAGGTTTTGGCCCACATTGATTGAGGCCGAGAACGCGCCCTCATGACCACCGGTGGCGGCGAAATCCACCAGATAGGTTGCTTCCACGACAGCGGTGTTGCTGGCCTTGGCATATTCCACCACCTTCGATGCGTTCATGTTCCAAGTACCACCACTTTGCAGCCCTTGGGCACCAAAGGCGGTTGGCTGGAATAGTTTTGTCTCCCCATAGGATGAGAACAGACCTGATTCATCGTTCATCATCGGAAAGCTGGTCTTGGATGCCGATTGATAGGCCGGAGAGCCGGTGAAGGCATCGCGCTCAACCACGGTGAAACCGCTACTCATCAACCGGGCTTTGAAATCGTCAAAGGCGCTATCGGTGATGGCTTGCTTCACCGCGTCATCCACGCCTGCGAGCCGCACCCGACCAGTGGCCTTACCGCCCGAGCCACGGCTAAAGAAATTGCCTGCTTGTTTGGATTCTGTTGATGATTCCACAAACCCGACGGTGAAACTGCCAATCACCATTTGATTAATGACTGAGAGATCGCCTTCGACTTCCACTTGATCGAGGGTGCTCATGCCGAGGAAACCGCCGGTATTCTCTTCCCGGCTCACAACGCCCTCATTACTGCTGACGCCACAGGCGGCCAAGATCAGCAAGGCCGGGACCAGCATCATGGTTTTGCGAAACATTCTTCTATCCATTTCCAAAGTGTTTATCCGAATATCGCTATCATCCAGGATCCGGCCTAACGCTGCCGAGAACATGTGACTTTGCGATTTAAAAAAGTGTGGAGCCTATAATCGGTCAGCGGCCCAAACAGCAAGCGAACTATCCCCAGGCTGCCTGGAATAATGGACGACCGTGTCTCGCCCCCCTGGGCTGCCCGGTTATGGCTTATCCCATACGCTATCTTTGGGCTGATTGCGGGCGCGTACGGCCAACACAGCAAAAAGCCCTGTTTTGCGATGATTATCGTGGGGTTAGAATTGACAGAAAGAGGCTGGGGCTATAAGTAACCCGCTCACGCAGTTATCGGCTTTGATTGTGGCTGGCTTTAATCACCGACTGCGGATTTGCGAATTTACACCTGACGGTTTTTAAAAACCCGTGTGTTTTCCAGCCCTTAGCTCGATGAGGCATGGTTGATTTCACGAAGCCTGAGGGTGCTGTTTGATCTGAGGCAACCGGCGGAACCGGTTGCTGGTTTGGAGAATAAAAAGATGTATGCGGTTCTGAAAACCGGCGGGAAGCAATATCGCGTGGCCAAGGGTGACGTGATCAAGGTTGAGAAACTGGACGGCGAGGCCGGCGGTAAAATTACCCTGGACGAAATTCTGATGGTTGGTGAAGGCGACAAAACCACCGTGGGTAGCCCCCTTGTGAAGGGTGCTAAAGTGACAGCCGAGATCCTCGGCCAGGATCGCGCGGCAAAGATCATCGTCTTTAAGAAAAAGCGCCGGCAGAATTATCGCCGTAAGAAAGGGCACCGTCAGGACATCACGGTGCTGCGCATCACGGATATCGCTGGCAAATAAGCGCCAGCCACTAGGACAAGGTTAGTAGGAGCAAGATTATGGCTCATAAAAAAGCAGGCGGTTCATCCCGTAACGGGCGCGACAGTGCCGGTCGTCGCCTTGGTGTGAAGAAATATGGCGGCGAGAGTGTTCTTGCCGGCAACATCATCGTGCGTCAGCGCGGGACCAAAGTGTACCCCGCTAACAATGTGGGCATGGGCAAGGATCACACCTTGTTTGCCCTCACCGACGGTGAAGTGAAATTCCACAAAATCCGCGGTGGTAAGAACGCCGTGTCGATCGTGGAAACCATGGCTGAGGCAGCTGAATAAGCAGCCTTGCCACCACCCGGCACTCGGTTCGTAATCCATGACCCGTTTGCGCTATCGCCTTATTACCGGTCCCGATGATGACACATTCTGTCAACGGGTATCAGCGGCGCTGGACGAGGGTTATGTGCTCTATGGCATGCCCCAAATTGCCCATGATGATGGGGCAACCGTCTGTGCCCAGGCGGTGTTATTACCCGATCATCTGGCGGAACGTGAGCGCGAGGGTTAGCCCCCGCGCTTTTGCTTTTAGGGCTGGGGGGCATCCCAACAGTATTGCTTGGGCTCTATGCCTTGCCGGACCAATGATCCATGAAGTTTCTCGACGAAGCCAAAATATTTTTGAAATCCGGCGATGGCGGCAATGGTGCGGTCGCCTTTCGGCGTGAGAAATACGTCCCGCGCGGTGGTCCTGCGGGCGGCGATGGCGGCCGTGGGGGCCATGTGGTTTTCGAAGCCGTAAACGACCTCAACACCTTGATCGATTTCCGCTACCGCCAGCATTTCAAAGCCGAGCGCGGCGAAAATGGCATGGGTAAGAACCGGAGCGGCAAGCAAGGCCAAGACTTGATCGTCAAAGTACCCGTGGGCACGCAAATCCTGAATGATGACAAAGCTACGGTTTTGGCCGATATGGTTGGAGACGGGATGCAAATCGCCCTGCTTGAAGGCGGCGATGGTGGCTTTGGGAATAGCCATTACAAATCCTCCACGAACCAGGCGCCACGCTATGCCCAAAAGGGCTTTGAAGGCGAAGAGATGTGGGTCTGGCTACGACTTAAATTGATTGCCGACGCCGGGCTCGTGGGCCTGCCCAACGCGGGCAAATCCACATTCCTGGCCGCCAGCTCAGCCGCCAAGCCCAAGATCGCCGATTACCCATTCACCACCATCGCGCCCAATCTGGGGGTTGTCGCCACCGAGGAGAGCAGCTTTGTCTTGGCTGATATCCCGGGGCTGATTGAAGGCGCGTCCGATGGCCGGGGCTTGGGCGACAGATTCTTGGGCCATGTGGAACGCACGCGCGTGTTGCTGCATCTGATCGATGGCACGGCCGACGACCTGGCTGAGAACTACCGAATCGTGCGCGCTGAACTCGCCGCCTATGGCCATGGCTTGGCGGACAAACCAGAATTGGTCGCCATGAACAAAACCGATGCGTTGACCGAAGAGGATTTAGCGGAAAAGCGTACTGCGCTCGAAAAAGCCTGCGGCCAACCGGTAGCAACCCTGTCTGGCGCCACGGGAGATGGTGTGAAATCAATTATTTACGCCCTAGACGGTGCGATCAAAACAGCCAAGCAGCGGATCGCCAAATTGGAAAACCCCGAACCCGATGGGTTTGATCCCGTCCGCGAGGAGCACAGCTAGAGCAAAAGCAACGGGTTAATCCTACCCGCAAGACTTCCATGGGGTGGCACTGAGCGATATGGTTAATCCCATTATAAATCTTGGGTTTGGTGCGCCATGCCTACACCAAAAGTAAAACGAACAGCCAGTACCCATGAATGACGCCGCCCGTATCATTGCCGGTATCGTATTGCTCATCTTTCTGGGTTATGCCGGATACACGGTGACGACCAGCTGGATGACTGTCCGCAACGCAGAGCAAGCGTTAAACGATGCGGTCAGCCGCGCCGATGTGGAAAGCGACATCGTCCAACGGATTGGGCTTTATAATGACGCCTATGCTGCTGTGGATGATGTCTTCGCCTCACGCAATTATTTCTACCGCTTGTTCTTCGGCAATGACGCCCCCGCCGATGCGCTTGTGCTAAACCGCAACCTGGAACAAGCGCTCACCGATTGCATCACCCGATCGCTAGAAGAATGCCTCTACCCCTTGACCGAAGGCGCCGGGGAAGCGGGCCGCGATGAGTTCTTACGCGATGCACACCGCGCGCAATTGGTGGACTATTATACGAATATCGCCGAGCTGGGCCGGGCCCGCGATTTGTCGAACGCGATTGAAACCCCGCTCATCCGCGCCGCGGTGCAAGAAGAACTGGGCCTGCGCCTTGCCAATTTGGGCAACCGCGACGCGGCTCTAGAATTGGCTGGCAGTGCTGCCCAAGCCATCGCCAGCGCTGAGCCCAGCCTGATTGCTGCGGTGGCCTTGACGCAACTTAGCCAAATGCTGATCACGATCGGTGAGCCAGGCCGCGCTATCACGCTCTTACAAACCACCGTGCGGATGATCCGCGAGACCCCGGAAGTCAACAGCAGTGCGTCCCTCGACAAGGTGCTCGCCCTGTTACAATTAGCGGCCACGGCCAGCCTGACCGGCGATGTGGCAACAATCGCAGCCACCGCCGAGTTGCTGCGTGAGACGGACACAATCGATAGTGGGCCCGTGCCCAAAGCCAGGGTTGAAGCCCTCTTGGTCGCTGATTTAGCCCGGATGCAGGGCGTTGATGCGGCCTTAGCCCAATTGGCCAGCTTGCAGGATGATTTGGACATTGCTTTTGCCCAGATGCTCTTGGCGCAAAACCTGGCCTTGGGCGGGGAGTTGATCACCGCGGATGAAGTGCTCCAGGCCGGTATCGCTAGCAGCCAAGCCATGGGCTCGCTATTGCCTGATGAGTTACTGGTCGAAGTGGTGGGAGCGCAAGCGGCGCTGGGGTATTTCCCAGCTGCGACGATCACCTTGAGCAATATTGAGGTGCCGACACTGCAACAAGAAGGGCAATACCTGCTGGCGCGTTATTACTTATACGCGGGCCGCGATGATGACGCCTCCTCCTTGATTGATGCTTTAGAGGGGACAGAGTTCAGCAGCCGGTTGCGTGAGACCCGCCTGATGGCGCTAACCAACCGCACCACGGAGTTTGCCAGCGTCAGCATGGCCCAGCGGGTATTACGGTTTTACCGGCATAGCTGGAAGGTCCAACTGGCGAGCTTTTTACAACGTTTAGAAGACCGGGACGTCTTAACCGGCTTTAGCCTACTAGAAGCCCGCGCGGTCACGATCAGCGGCACCGACCCCACCCTTATCAGTACCGAAGGTGTGCGTGATTTCTTGGGCCTTGCCACGAGCATTCGCGCAAACAACTCGCCGCTTCCAGTGGACGGGATGATCGATAACGCCTGTCAGGGCCAGGGGCCGCAGTGCCGGGTGGATATCCCGTTCTTACAGGGCTACGCTTTGCGCAATTATGTGCTGCCGAACCTGGTGCGATTAAATCTCGCTATTACCTCGTCGAACGGCTAGGACGCTGATATTCCACGCCCATTGATAGGGCCCTGATCATAGCGCGATCAATCGATGACCGACTTGCCACCCAACTCGCTTACCCACGCCAAACGCCTTGTGGTCAAGATTGGCTCAGCCCTGTTGGTTGACCGTGACACCGGTCGCGTGCGCAGCGATTGGCTTGAAAGCCTGGCCTTAGATCTGGTTGAAGCGCGCAAGCGTGGGCAAGAGGTGATCCTTGTTTCCTCAGGCGCCATCGCCTTGGGCCGTGGCCTCTTGGGTCTCCCCGCAGGCAAGGTGAAGCTTGAACATAAACAGGCGGCAGCCGCGGCGGGACAAGTGATCCTGGCCCAGCAATACCAATCGATTTTGGCCCATCATGATCTGGTGGCCGCCCAAATCCTCATCACCACCCAAGACACCGAAGATCGCCGTCGTCATCTAAATGCCCGCACAACCTTGAGCGCCCTGTTAAATCTGGGTGCGATCCCTGTGATCAATGAGAATGATACCATCGCCACCAGTGAAATCAGGTTTGGCGATAATGATCGTTTGGCTGCCCGTGTCGCTCAGATGTGCAGCGCCGATGCGCTCGTGTTGTTGAGTGACGTGGATGGTCTCTACACCGCTGACCCATCCATGGATAAAACGGCGCGCTATATCGCCCATGTGCCTCAGATCACCCCGGCGATCGAAGACATCGCCGGTAATTCCCGATCTGAATATGGCTCAGGCGGTATGGTCACTAAGATCGCTGCGGCCAAAATCGCCACGGCGGCCGGGTGCCACGTGCTGATCGGTGCGGGCCATCACCAACGGCCCCTGCAGCAATTCTACGCAAAGGATGGCCGCTATACCTGGTTCGAAGCGGTGGCGGAGCCCAGCACAGCCCGCAAACGCTGGTTGATCGGCCATGTGGATGTGGCTGGGCGGATCATGATTGATGACGGTGCCGTGCAAGCCTTGCACCAGGGGCGCAGCTTGCTGCCCGCTGGGATCACCCGGGTGGATGGCCAGTTTGATCGCGGCGATATGCTGGCGGTGGTCAATCATGAGGGCGTTGAGATCGCGCGCGGGCTTACCGCCTATAGCAGTGCTGATGCCCAGCGTATCGCGGGGCATCAAAGCCAAGAGATCGAAGCCTTGCTTGGGTTTGCCGGACGCGAAGAAATGATCCACCGGGATAATTTGGTGATGAGCGGATAATCGCTCGACGGATAAGGACGCAAAAGACCATGCCAATCAAAGCCATCTTATGGGATTGCGACGGCACACTGATCGATAGCGAACCCCTGCATGATGAATGCATCCGTGAGGTGGCCCAACAGCATGGCGCGCCCCTGGTGCCGGAAGACGTCAAACGATTCTTAGGGCGCACCAGCTTTGATATCTGGGATTATCTGCGCCACGAGCGTGGCTTAACCCTGGATCATGATGGCTGGATGTCAGCGGTGAATGCCTACTACCGGGCCCATGCCCCAACCAAAGTACCGCCCCGTCCCGGTGTCGAGACACAAATCCTGTTGTTTGCGTCCATGGGGCTTCGGCAAGCAGTGGTCTCAAACAGTACCCGCTCCATGCTTGATGTCAGCTTGGACCTGCTTAAGGCGGGCAAGATGCTTGAATTCTCGATCAGCGCTGATGATGTGGGCAAGCCGAAACCCGATCCTGAACCCTATTTCCGGGCCGCCCTCAAATTGATGTTGCCCCCCAATCAATGCCTGGTGCTGGAAGACAGCCCAGCCGGGGTGCGCGCGGCCAAGGCGGCTGGGATGAAGGTCATGGCCTGGCCCCAGCATCCCGATTTGATCTATGACGAGGTTGATTACATTACGGATGCCCTGACCACCCCTGATTGGGTCCGGATTATCCGCCGCCGGCGTAAAACCAAGCCCCTGATCGCCCGTTCACTGGCCGCCGGCTTGCCCGCCCATATGATAGCAACAGACGACCCTGAACCCGGTCATGAGGTGGAAACCGAGCGTGAAGAGCACCCCGCCGCGGCTCCAAAGCACGATTGATAAACAAGGCGCCATTCGCCTATGGGCGGCATGGGTTTACTTGGTTATGCTGATGGCACCCAAGATCAGTCCTCGCAAGGTCGCGCTTTATGCTTTATGCCGCTGACCGGTCCTTATCGACCGGTGTATCCACCGCCCCGAAAGCCATCTACCTCAAGGACTACACGCCACCAGCCTATCTTGTTTCAACAGTTGTGCTGTCATTCCAACTGTTTGACGATTATGCCGAGGTGAAAAGCCACCTATCCCTGATACCCAACCGTGATGAACTAACGCCGATAGTTCTCGATGGTGAGGAATTAGAGCTGATCAGCATCAGCAAAAATGGTCAGCCACTGACCGACGATCTGTATACCAAAACCGACGCCCATCTGACCCTTGCTGGCAGTACAGAGCCGGTGGAGCTGGTCATCGTCACCCGGGTGAAACCCCAGGAGAATACAAGGCTTGAAGGCCTATACCGGTCATCGGGTAACTTCTGCACCCAATGCGAGGCAGAGGGATTTCGCCGGATTACCTACTACCCCGACCGGCCCGATGTGCTGGCCCGGTTCACCACCCGCATTGAGGCCGATAAGAAAAGCTGCCCGGTATTGTTGGGCAATGGCAATCTGGTGGAAAACGGTGACGCCGATCAGGGGCGCCATTACACGATCTGGGAAGATCCACACCCCAAGCCTAGCTATCTGTTCGCCATCGTTGCCGGCGCGTTAACCGAAGTGCGGGACAGCTTTACCACCATGAGTGGCAAGCCCGTGCGCCTGGGTATCTTTGTGGAGCCAGGTAATGAGGACAAGACCGCCCACGCCATGACAGCGTTGAAAGATTCCATGCGCTGGGATGAGCAAGCCTATGGCCGAGAATATGATTTGAAGGTGTTCAACATCGTCGCCGTGGGTGATTTCAACATGGGGGCCATGGAAAATAAGGGCCTGAATATCTTCAACACCAAATACGTCCTGGCCAGCGATGAAACCGCGACGGATATGGATTATGAGGGCGTCGAAAGCGTCATTGCCCATGAGTATTTCCATAATTGGAGCGGCAATCGTGTCACCTGCCGGGATTGGTTCCAGCTGACCTTAAAAGAAGGGTTCACGGTGTTCCGGGATCAGCAGTTTTCTGCCGATCAAAGCGATGCGGCAGTCAAGCGCATCAATGACGTGCAAACATTACGTGCCGCGCAATTCCCCGAAGATGCTGGCCCCCTGGCCCACCCGATCCAGCCAGACAGCTATATCGAGATCAATAATTTCTACACCGCGACGGTGTATGAGAAGGGTGCCGAAGTCATCCGCATGCTGCACACCCTGGTGGGCCCCCAGGCCTTCCGCCTCGGCACAGATTTG
>JBCCBF010000143.1:0-6949 GCA_039814445.1 Pseudomonadota bacterium | reverse complement strand
TTCGCACTTCAAATTGCCAATCGCCGCCAGCTGCTGGGGCGCCCGTATCATCTTTTGAGGCTGCCACATCAGCGCCGGTTAGGCGCGCGAAGGTATCGACCATGGCAATGCCCTGGCCGTCCTGGGCGACTTCACACCCATAAAGCAGGATATCGCCGCCATTCGTTAGGTGCTCGGACCAGGTGCCAAGCCCTTCTGAATGGGCGTAAAGCGCGGCGTTATCCACCGCGTCATTGCCAATATAAATCAAGCCATTATCGCCATGGCTCACAATGTGAATGGCGTCGTAATCCTGGGCGGCGCTTTGTAAATACTCGGTGATTTGGTCGAGGCCTGACCGGTCTTTGGTCAGCACCAAGACATCGGTGTTATCTTGCCGGCCTTCGAGGAGCGTGTGGGCGTGATCAACCGATGGGTCAATGACAATAAGGTGCTGACCCTCAGCCCCGGCAATAGCAGCGGCGGCGGTGAACACCACATCGTCATCTTGTACGGCCCCGGTGGGCGCTGGTGGGGCAACTAGCGCGCCGGCATTGGCGATGGCATCATCTGTGTTCTGCTGGGTCTGGGCTTCATGCGCGTCGGTGATGGGGGCATCCACCGCAATCGCATCAAGGGCCGCCATGGCAGCGGCAGCATCCAACATAACGCGGGGCTCAAGCGCATAGGCTTGTAGGCTTGGTTCATAACGTAACGATGATTGGAGCGGCGCTGGGTCCTGGCCCGGCCGCTTTGCAAATAACTTCACCATTTTAGATGCGCCCCCGCATTTATAGATCTTGCTACAGTGCATAGCGTAGTGTTCACGCACTCTAAGCGACAGAGGCGCAAGAACCAAGCCAGAAAGCACCCTACATGTAACTGATTGATTCTATAGGTGATGCGTTAAAAATCAGATGCTTAATGGTCATTAAGGGCATAGAATATGGTGCATATTGCGCGACTGGGCGTTGCATTTTGCACCATGTGATTTTGCAAATTGCGTGTCACATCAATGGTGGTTTACGCATCCGCTGTTAATCCCACGCATATGGCCATAAAAAAGGCAGAGAAGCGCCTGTGGGAGCCGTCTCGGCCTCTATCGATTGGTAGTATGATCTGGGGTCGTTACTTCTTCCGGGTGAAGGTCGCGGCAAAATACTGTTTGCCTTCCAAAAGTGCCGTGGGCTCGCTCATCCCATCGGTGATAAAAAAGGTTTGAGGCTTGATCGGGCCACCGAGGCTATAGCCTTTTGCCCCCATTTCACGGCGGTGGAACTCCATAGCGGCTTCGGTAAAGCCTTCGGCCAAGATTGTGATCGTGTCAGGCCCGTCAGTTTCACTGATATCTTTGAAGTTGATCGCCATGGTTTTCACTCGGTTGATTGCAATAAAGATTGCTCACCTAATGACGATAAATGCTGGTGAGCGCAAGGCTTGTTTTGCCTGGGCGCTGTGGCGGGCTTGGGTATCGTCACGACGGGAGCGTTACGGTGATGCTGCCCATTTTATCGAACAGCCAATGGATGCGATTTGCTCCGCTGGCCCCTGACCGGTTTTGGCCACTTGTACCATGGCATCATACAGCTCACGCGGTTGGTCGGCCGGGGCCGGTTCCATGCGCGAGGCATCTAAACGCCCCCGGTATTGCAAGCCCAGATCCCTATTAAAGCCAAAGAAATCGGGCGTACACACAGCCTTATAAGCCCGCGCCATGCTTTGATCCTCATCATGCAGGTAAGGGAAGGTGAAGCCCTGCTCGGTGGCGAGTTTCTTCATGTTCTCAAAGCTATCGGCTGGGTAGGCCACGGCATCGTTAGAGCATATGGCGGCCACATCAATCCCTTGGGCTTGCAAGGCTTGGCTGTCACGCACAATCCGATCGGTAATCGCCAGCACAAACGGGCAATGATTGCAGATAAACATAATCAGGGTGCCGTTCTCACCGCTGATATCGCGCAGGCTATAGGTGCTGCCATCCGTTGCCGGCAGGGTAAAATCAGGGGCGGGCCAGTCGAAGTCACAAACCGGCGGGTTTAAGGCAACCATGGTGTCTCCATTGAGGGGCGTTTGTCGTCAGGCTAAGGCCAAGATTTGGGTCTAAAGACCAGCCGCGATGCAAACGCGCTATGATCGAGCAATGAACCATAAATTTAGCCGGGAATGTAGCAGGGCGAATTTAGTGCGTGCAAGCCCCCAGCCCCAAACTTATACAGCCCTTTGTTAACCACCGGCTGGTCGCCATGAGTGTTCGCCACTTGCGCTCGCCACTCCCGCTCCTCTCCATATGGCACCCCTGACGCCACGATCTGATTGTAATGATGGACATTGAGATAAAAAGCGACGCGCGTGTGATCCGCACAGCCTTGGGGTTCATGATCGGTGCGAGCGCCTTTTTGGCCGGCACATCCATTATCGCCAAAGCCCTCGGCATCGATTGGGAAAACACCGAGGGTCTACACGCCTTGCAAGTGAGCGCAGGTCGCTTTGTTTTTGCCTGCTCAGCCCTGTGGTTATTTGTGGCGATCCAACCCCAGCGACGGCCTAGCTTTCAGAATATCCATTGGCGCTGGCATCTATGCCGGTCGCTTTTCGGATGGATTGGCGTCAGTGCCATGTTTGCTGCGGTGGCCCATATGCCGGTGGCTGAGGCGACCACCATCAGCTTTTTAAGCCCGGTGGTGACCATGGGGTTGGCGGTGTTGATGCTGGGTGAAATGCTCACCCTTCGAAAGATTGTCGCCGCCATGATGGCCCTATTGGGGGCGGTCTTGATTTTGCGTCCGGGCACGGATGCCTTCCAGATGGTGGGCTTGTTTGCTGTGGCCTCAGCCGTTTTCTTAGGCATCGAAGCGATCTTTATCAAACGCCTAAGCGACCGTGAGCCAGCGCTACAAATTTTGCTGATCAACAACAGTATTGGCGCCAGTGTCGCGGGCAGTATCGCCCTGTTTGTCTGGCAATGGCCCAGCGGTGGCCAATGGGGGCTGTTGGTGTTGCTGGGGCTGGTCATGGCCTGTGCCCAAGCCATGTTTATTCAATCCATGAAGCGTGCGGAAGCCAGTCTGGTGATCCCCGCCATGTATTCGATCCTAGTCTTTGCCGCGTTTTACGATTTTGTGCTCTATGAGGTGGTGCCTGACGCGATCGCGGCTCTGGGTGCTCTATTAGTCGTCAGTGGCGCGATTGTTTTGGCCCGTCAGGCGCGCTAACGGTGAAACCAAGAATACCTTATTCAAGCTTTATCTGTGAGATGAAAAGACATGACCGAGTTCGGCAGAACGTACGCCATGGCTTTTCAATACGCATCGTATTCGGGGTTTCGTACTGGCCTACTTTATCTATGCTCTGTGACGAAGTTGCGGTGAGTTGGGTTTATGAGTTGCCGTTACTCAAACACTTAACCAATGCATTTAAGGCTGTTGTTTGATTATTTTTAGGATCAATGCTTGCGCCTTGCCAGCTTTGTGATGTCGCTCTTTCTGCCAGGCTTGGTTTAAGGCTGCTTGGCTGAGGCCTTGGCCTTTATTGGCGCGGAAGAACCGTACCCGTGCGTTGGTTTGGGCCGAGGTAAATGCACCACCCGTTTGCCGCCTGGCATATTCCGCCTGCCAAAACGCGGCAAATTCACTATAGGTCGGATAGGTGTCGGCGGCCCAGCAATCGCGGATCCATTGCATGCCATAATTGGTAAATCGAAAATGCGCGCCGATCTTCGCCTTAAATAACGCGCGGGCGGTGTGGCCATTGGTGTAGTGATGGGGCAAGATAAAGCGATCTGGTGACAGCTTTGCAGCAGGGCCGGTTTGTTTCGCTTTTGCGAGAGTTGATTGATCGTCTTGAGCCGTCGTTTGTTTAATGCCAAGCGTTTCCAAGAGACGGTTGATCAGGATTTGTTTCTGACCATTAGTTGAAAGGTCGAGCGCGCGGTTAAGGGCTTTAAGCTCCGGCACAGTGCAATAGTAAATAGCATCAATGAGCGCCGCTGCTTCGGTCTTGGTCAAACAGGGCATGAGGCCTTTACCCTGCCGGTCCGCCTGCGCGTCGCATCGCTTGGTGTTCGTCTTCGATCAGCCCGATTTTCCAATAGCCGGAGATATAGGTATCCTGTTTTGGAAGGGCTTTTTCGTTGTGCAGATAAGCGCGCAAGCTGCGGATCGCGCCGCTCTCGCCAGCAATACAGGTCTGGACCGTGCCTTCAGGCCAATGCATGTCGCGCAAAATCTGTTCGGGAGCATCGGAATGTTGATGTGGGTCGGAGTGTAGTATCCAGCGCAATTCCACCCCAGGTGGAGCATCAATCGATTGGCGGTCCTCATCGCTGGTGATCTCAATCAGCGCCAAACCTTTGGCATCTCTTGGCATGGCCTCAAGTGTCGCCGCCGCCACCGGCAGGGCGGACATATCGGCTGAGACTAAATACCAATCGGCATAAAACTCAGTCAGTTTGATTTTGCCAGGCCCGGAAAAGCCGCAAAAGCTTCCCGCCTCTGCCCGGTGGGCCCAGGCCGATGCGGGGCCGTTATCCCCATGGGCGACAAAATCGATGTCGATCTCATGGGGATCGTGACGCACATGACGGATGGTATAGGTGCGGCGTGTAGGTGTTGGTCCATCGGCCATTTGCGCCACAAAATTCTCTCGGGACTGGCCAATCTCTGGGATCATCAGCTTACAATGGGCACCCTCACAGCCTAGGGGTATATCCGCCAATTCCGGACCGCCAAAGGTGACACGGATCATGTTGGGGGTGATGCGTTCAGACCGGATGACGGTGAGGGTGGTGATAATACGCTTCATGGTGACGGGGCTTTACGATCATGTTTAAACTTTGTCATCGTACAATGTAGTTAAAACGGTCATTGCTTGCGAGTGACTCGCAAGAAAAATTTTTGGCGGGCGCGGTTCATAAACGCTCATAGGGTTCGGCTCAAGATAGTTAAAGCAAGCGTATGACATTGAATGAGCAGCAATCAGCCCTGTGGAATGGCAAGAAGGGAGCGGCCTGGGTGCAGTCGCAAGCGTTGCTTGATGAGTTATTCTGTGAGCTGGCGGATGTGGTGATAGCGGGCATCCCATCGGGTCAGTCGCTTAAGGTGCTGGATGTGGGCTGTGGCACGGGGGCCGTGTCGTTGACGCTGGCAAATCACCTGGCCGCTGACGGCCATGTTACCGGGCTTGATATATCCATGCCGATGCTGGCTCGCGCCAAAGAACGCGCAGCGGCGGCAGGGCTAACTGATCAAACCACGTTTATCCTAGCCGATGCGCAAATCCATGGTTTTGAGCCAGGAGAATTCGACCACATTATCTCACGCTTTGGGGTGATGTTTTTCGCCGATACGGCGATGGCCTTTCGCAACTTGCGTAAGGCGGTAAAACCTGGGGCGTCGTTGAGTGTTGCTGCCTGGCGGGCGCCTCAAGAAAACCCGTTTATGATCACAGCCGATCAGGCGGTCCGGTCCTTGATGCCCGATCTGCCACCGCGGGATACTAGCGGACCGGGTCAGTTTGCCTTTGCTGATGACATGTTGGTTGCTGGCTATATGGCGGATGCCGGCTGGGCAGATGTGACGATCACAGCGATTGATCCTAATTGCGTTATGCCGCGTGCCTCGCTGTCCGACTTCGTCATCCGCATGGGGCCGTTGGGCGAGATTTTAGATGCCGCGCCACCTGATCAACAAGCGCAGATCATCGATACGGTTTTGGGTGGTTTTGATCGGTTCATGGATGGTGACCATGTGCGGTTCACAGCGGCTTGTTGGTTGATTGAAGCGACTAATCCTGAATAGCTTCCAATACAACATTGGCATTCATTTTGGCATGACTCTGGTGGGCCCTGACCACAAATATTTAATCGCAACCAATAGACGCTTACCGAACTATAAAGCCTTCACGGTGCGATCATATTGGGCCAGGCCCAAAAATAAGGGGCTGACATGAGCCATAGCCTTTGAGCATGCGTTGGTTGCGGTCGTAGGTGTAGCGCTGATACTGAGGGTAAAGTGTGTTACGGTTAAATGGTGTTGGCGCTTATCTGTCCGCTTTCTGTTGCGTGTCGGCTGAGATTTACCCAGGTCTATGTTGGATAACGAACCCTACAAAGACAAAATCGTTTTGGTGATTGATGACCAAGAGCCTGTCAGGCTGTTGATCATCTCAATGCTTGAGGCGCGAGGTTTTGGGACTGTGTTCGGCGCAGTTGATCCCATTGATGCCATTGAACAATTAGCCGATATTGAGCCCGATTTGATCCTCTGCGATTATATGATGCCTTATCTAAATGGGCTCGACTTTGTTGCAGCTTTGCGACTTGGTTTGACCGACGCCAGTGCTGAGACCCCGCTGATCATGCTCACGGCCGATGCTGATCAAAGGAAGGTACAAGCAGCGGCTTGGCTTAAGGTGCAAAACCTTGTCCGAAAGCCTGTATCCGCCGAGCTTCTGGCCCAGAAAATTGCTGACGCTTTAGCCAACCCGCCCAAGGCCCTTGGGTCGCTACTCGCCCCTGGCCCGGTAATTGAAAAGCTTGATACTGCGCGCGCCGCACGGGCCAAAGCGCTGTGACAAACTAAAGGAAACGCCCGGGAAAAGTTCCTCGGGCGTTGCCTTATCAACGTTTGAGTGGCGATACCTAACCCGCCGCTTTAACTTCTAAGCGGCGCTTATGCAGCGTTGGTTCGGTGTAACCATTGGGTTGTTCGGTGCCATCGAACACCAAATCACAGGCGGCTTTGAACGCAATTGACTGCTCAAAGTTGCCATCCATGGGCTGGTAGGTTGGGTCACCGGCGTTTTGCTCATCCACCACCTTGGCCATCCGCTTCATGACGGTCATCACTTGATCCTTGGTGCAGATGCCGTGGCGTAGCCAATTGGCAATGTGCTGGCTAGAAATCCGCAAGGTCGCGCGGTCTTCCATCAGGCCCACATCATTGATATCGGGCACTTTGGAGCAGCCAACGCC
>JBCCBF010000153.1:0-6603 GCA_039814445.1 Pseudomonadota bacterium | reverse complement strand
GCTGGTGCTGCCAGCTTTGGTTTTAAAGTGGCCTGGTGTAACCGGGCTGGTCTGCCCGTCGAAAGACTGCCGGGTCAGCCCACAGCGATCCTTCACTCCCTGGCCGATCTACCCGCATTGTTGAACCTATCATGACCCTAGAACAACCCACCGCCAAGGATCTTTCCAGCGATCACCCCCTCGCACCAACACCCCAATCTGGCTTCCGCACCCGAAGAATTACCATGGGTGATGGCAAGACTATGCATGTGCGGGATTACGGCAATCCTTTAGCCGCTGGCACGCCCGTGCTATGCCTTGGCGGGTTAACCCGCAATGCGCGGGATTTTCATGATCTGGCCCTGGCTTTATCAAATGATCGGCGCGTGATCTGCCCGGATTACATTGGCCGCGGGCGATCCGATTGGGCGGCCACCGCTGACCGCTACGCGCCGCCAGCCATGCTGGGTGATATTTTGACGGTGAAAACCGCGCTCAACCTGCATCACTGCATCGCCATCGGTACCTCCTTGGGGGGCTTCTTGACCATGGGGCTTGCGGTATTAGCCCCCACTTTTCTAAAGGCCGCCGTGATCAACGATGTGGGCCCTGATTTTGGAGCCGCCGCCCTGGACCGGATCGCCGATTATGTAGGCCGTGACCACCCACAACCGAGCTGGGATGCAGCCATGCAGCACATCAAAGCTGGGTTCCCACAATTGGGTTTTGAGGATGAACAAGACTGGCGCGATATGGTCGAAGGCACATTTCAGCCGCGCGCTGATAATCATCTGCATAATGCCTGGGATCTCAAGCTTGTAGAAACTCTGAAGAATAACGATCATGGCTTTGATTTATGGGCACTTTTCCGAGCACTAACCCCACGCCCCGTCCTGGCCTTTCGCGGTGAAAACTCCGATGCGCTGATGCCGGAAACCTTTGAGAAGATGGCCAAGACCATGCCCCAGATGACGGCCATTACCGTCGCTAACCGCGCCCATACCCCGACCTTGAGGGAGCCAGAAGCACGGTCGGCAATTGCGACTTTCGTCAATGAGGTCGATGGATTGATCTGACAAATCCGCAGAAGCAGAGTATCCTTCGCCGCATGTTAGCGAATAAAGAAACCTCAGACACCACGGGCACGATTGAAACCGTACCGTTTAAAGCCACGGACGGCCTGTCCATCGCCTCGATCAGTGCTGCCGCTCACCGGCTAGAAGGCATTGCCGAACGCACGCCATTGTTAAACATCCCCCTATTGGATGAGATGCTAGGCGGCCGTTTGTTTGTGAAAGCAGAATGCCTGCAAAAAACCGGTAGCTTTAAATTCCGTGGCGCTTTTAATGCGATATCGCAACTCAGCCCGTCGGACCGCCCCCGGGGCGTGATCGCTTATTCATCGGGCAACCATGCCCAAGGTCTCGCCGCCGCCGCCAAGATGCTGGGCGTTCAGGCAACGATCATCATGCCGGTGGATGTCCCGCCCTTGAAATTACGCAACACCAAGGCCTGGGGTGCAGAGGTCCTGACCTATGACCGCCCCAATGGTGAAAAACGCGAAGAAGTGGCACAGCGGATTATTGATGAGCGCAACCCCGTGCTGCTGCGCCCCTATGATGATTGGCATGTGATGGCCGGTCAGGGCACCATGGGGTTGGAAATCACCAGCCAGTTGAACGCCCTCGATTTAGAAGCCGATGCCGTGATCGCCCCCTGTGGCGGTGGCGGGATGCTGGCGGGGATTGCCACCGCCATGCAGGCCACAAGCCCTGGCACCGAGATTTATGGCGCGGAACCCCATGAGTTTGATGATCTGAAGCGATCCATTGAAACCGGTGAACGCCAGCATAATGAGAAGCTTATCGGCTCGATCTGTGATTCGATCATGACCGCCGCTCCCGGTGAGTTAACCTGGACGGTCCTCAGCCGCCTGGCCAAGGCAAGCCTTACAGTCAGCGACGATGAAGTGCTCTACGCCATGGCTGCTGCTTTCCATTTCTTCAAACTGACGGTGGAACCGGGCGGTGCCGCTGGGTTGGCCGCGGTGTTAAGCGGGCGCTTGGATATCAAGGATAAGGTTGTGGTCGCCGTGTGTTCAGGTGGCAATGCTGATCCTGGCGTGTTTGCCCGAGCACTCGCCCTGATGAGCCCCGACCAAAATCTCGGCAAATGCCCGGCCAAAGGCATCTTGCAAAGCTAGTATCATCAAATCCAGTGTCTGACGGCTCCTCTCGGTTCTCCCTCCCCGCCCTGCCTTCTTGGCTGATCACGGCCCTTAAGGTGGTCGTATCGCTTGGGCTCATCAGCCTGTTGTTGACCCAGGTTGATCTGGGGCAGATGGCTGATGCCGTTAGTCTCAATCTCATCCCTGCCCTGATTGCCGCGAGCTTGGTCTTAATGCTGCAGAGTGTGGGCATGGGGTATCGCTGGCACGCGCTGTTAAGCGAGCTGGGTTTGCTTAAAAACCTTCGCTGGGCCATGAGGCATGCCTTCATCGCCACCTTTTTCAATCAATGCCTACCCTCATCCATTGGTGGGGATGGCTATCGCGTGCTGATTTCAAAACGCGCTGGCTTTGGATGGCAGGCCGCCATGTCGAGCGTTATGGTGGAACGCTATACAGCCCTGATTTGCTTGTTTGTGGTGGCCGCCATTGGCCTTATCCCCTTGGGCTTTGCGCTGACTGAGAGTAGCCTTATCTGGCTGTTTGTAATCTTTGTGGTGTCAGGTTTTGCCGGCACGTTTGTGGTGGCAAGCTTGGCCGAGATTGCCGCCTTTCAAAAGCTACCGGGCTTGGTGGCGCGGGTCCTTAATGCCTGGATCGTGGGCCGGGTTTTCGCTGATATGCGGCGGGTCATCCGGTCCCGTCGCTTGTTGATGATCTTGGGTGGCGCTGGCTTGTTCAACAACGCCATGAATGGGGTTGCGGTATGGATTGTTGGCCAAGCCTTGGGCGTCGAGCTGGGCGTGTTGCCGTATATGACCGTGATGGCCATTGCCACGCTCATCACCGTTATTCCCATCTCCATGGCCGGCTGGGGCCTGCGCGACGGGGTGGTGGTGTTCATCCTGGTGGCCACCGGTGTGGGTGAGGCCGAGGCCCTTATCATCTCCATATCCTATGGTATTGGCTTATTACTGTCCTCGATACCCGGTGGGGTGTTGCTATGGCGCTCGGTGGGCTATGACCGCAAAGCTTTGGTTGAACAGGCAAGCCAGGCCGATCCACTTAAACAGGCTGTTACCGATCAGGGTGGTCTTGCGCAAAACAGCCCAGAACAGGACGCCTCAGAACAGGCTCTCCACGTAACGGACACCATCAAACCACCGCCATCATCATGAGCCTACGCCTTATCGCGCAACCGGACATGACATCGGAACGATGGGCTGGGTTAACCCACCAAGTGCCACAATTACCCCTGACCCAAAGCTGGGCCTATGGCGAAGGTATGGCCAGCGCGCGCGGCTGGCTACCAGGCTATTACACCCTGGAGACGCCTGACCAGGGCACCATCGGTGGCTGCATCATACAACGCCAACACGCCGGGCTGTCCGAGGCTATCCGTATTGAACGGGGCCCGTTTTTCACCCAGGCCGTTGATCACGATTTGTTTGCCCAAACTATGGTGGCCCTTGAAACTGAAACCAAACCCCGGTGGCTTGATCGCCGCCGGTTTTATCCGTCGGTCGCAGCCGATACCGCCGCCGCAAAAGCGATCCCGCAATCAGGGTTCCGGCCGATTGATCCAGGCTATCATACGATCTGGCTTGATCTGACGGTATCAGGGGACGAGCGCCGCCAGCGGTTACGGCAAAACTGGCGTCATGCCTTATCGAAGGCTGAACGAAGTGATGTCACCATCATTATGGATGACCAGCCTGACTGTCTGCCTTGGCTAATCAGTCACCATGTCAATGATATGCGCCGCCGTCGCTATATCGGCCCCACAGCAAGCTTGCTAACCAGCTTAGGCGCCCGCACGGCCCCCCAGGGTGACTTCCTCCTGGTCCGGGCGCTCTATTTGGGCAAACCGGTGGCCGGGGCGTTATTCATCCGCCATGGCCTGGCCGCCACCTATCTGGTGGGATGGAGCGGCAAAGTGGGGCGCAAGTATAACGCTCAGCATTTGATCCTATGGCAGGCGCTCGACCGGCTGCACGCTCACCACGTGCAGCATCTCGACCTGGGGGGGCTGAACCCGAAAGACGCCCCCGGGGTAACCTATTTCAAACGTGGCTTGCTCACCGCTCATGATGAAGAGAGCTTGGGCGCCCCGGTCTGTCGATAATTAGTTTTGTCTATAATCAAGTGTGCCGCTGATTAGTCAGCGGGCGGGATATGCTTGAGCGAGACAGAATTCATGCAATAGCGTTTACCGGTCGGTGGCGGCCCATCGGGAAACACATGGCCCAAATGGGCATCACAACGGGCACAGAGCACTTCTGTCCGCACCATACCGTGGGAGGTATCACGGATTTCAGTTAAACGCTCATCGGCGATGGGCTGGTTAAAGCTGGGCCAGCCCGTACCGCTGTCATATTTCGTATCGCTGTCAAAAAGCTCAAGCCCACAGCAGATACAGGCATAAACGCCCGGTAGCTTGGCCATGCAATACTCGCCCGAAAACGGGCGCTCAGTGCCATGCTGACGGGTAACCTGGTATTGCTCAGGGGTTAATTGCGCGCGCCATTCCTCGTCGGTCTTGCGAATCTTTTCGATCGTTTCAGCCATATTATCAGTCTCTTTTGCTCGGGAATTTATGATGTAGGCCGGTATTCCACCCCTTACAAGCCCAAGCATGGGTTTGGCGTTTCCACTTTCGTCACAGAACTGTAACTTTTGCCAAGTCGTGGTTTGCCACGGCGCAAGTTCTTCGAACCAGCCCTTCTCTCCCCAGGGTTCATACGGTTCACACATCACGGCTCCTGCGTACTCTCCCCAGCAGTCAGCCGATCATCACGGCTTTTGCGCACTCTCCCCCGCGTCAGCCGATCATCCACGAAACAGGGCGCGTCCAACGCGGCTTGCTTCAGGCCTTTATCTTAGGGGAGAGCCTCCATGGCGAAAGCCGATACCACCCGCGTTACCGTTCTTGAGAACGGCTTTACCATCGTGACCGACAGTGTCCCGCATGTGGAAACCATGTCCGCCGGCGTTTATGTCGGTGTGGGGTCAAAACATGAAGTACCAGAGAATAATGGTATTTCACACTTCCTCGAACATTTGATGTTCAAGGGTACAAAAACCCGCACCGCTCGCGGGATGATCGAAGAGTTGGAAGCCGCCGGTATTGGTGTGAACGCCTACACCTCAAAAGAAATCACCACCTATCACATGTCGGGGCTGAAAGAGACCTTGCCCAAGGCGGTGGAAGTACTGGCTGACATGATGCAGCGCAGCCAATTCCCGCAAGCGGATTTGGACCAGGAACGCGAAGTGGTGAAGCAAGAGATCAAGCGCAGCGAAGACAACCCATCGCGCCACATGTCGAACCAGCTGTTCCGTCAAGCCTATCCCGACCAGCCCTATGGCCGGACAACCCTAGGCCCTGCCGAAAACATTGATGAGCTGACCCGTGAGCAGTTCTTCGCCTATGTGCAAGAGCATTACACGGCTGAAAATATGGTACTTGCCGTGTCGGGTAATGTGGACCATGACGAGGTGGTGCGCCTGGCCAAACAACATTTCGACGAGCTGCCCGAAGGCAAGCCAGAACCGGCCGAAACACCGGATTATGTCGGTGGGTATGAGAAGAACGAAGGTCCAATCAACCAAGTGCACTTTGCCATGGGTATGAAGAGCGTGGGTGAAGATCACCCTGATTTCTATGCCCATTACATGGCTGCAAAAATTCTCGGCGGTGGCATGTCCTCCAGGCTGTTCGAAGAAGTGCGCGAAAAGCGTGGCTTGGTTTACACCACCTCAGCCGCCTATACCGGCAATGATGATGTGGGCATGGTCTATGTCTATGGCGGGACCGGTGAGAAAGAACTGGCCGAGATGGTGCCGGTCATGGCGCGGGAGATCACCCGCCTATCAGAAGACGCGAGCCAGGCCGAGCTGGACAAGGTGCGCACACGCCTGATCACCAGCCTCGCCCAACAGCAAGAGGCCATGGAAGACCGCCGGGAAAATATCGGTATCGACATGCTGAATAAAGGTGAGCTTGAAAGCATTGAGGAAATCAAAGCCAAGCTAGACGCCGTGACCGTGGAAGACATCAAGCGCGTAGCCGCCGATTGGCGCCGCAACCCGCCCACCGTCTCAGGCTATGGCAAAGTCAGCAACATGCCCGACTATGATGACATCAAGGGCATGCTGCCACCGCCGGCTGAGCCTGATCTGCGCTCTGATCGGATGTACAGCCTGGCTGGTATTCGTCCAGCGACCGATGCCGCCGATGTGGACATCTCAGCCCTGCTGAACCGGAAGCCGAAAGCGGCCAACACCGACGAGCCAACAGCCCCACGCCGCAAAATGGGCGGTATGGGCTAACGCCGTTAAGGGGTGACGCCATCAAGAATGGGCGTCACCCTTTAAGCCGCTCCAAAAATGTTTGCGCCTCGTCTTTGGTCTCAAAGATATGGGGGGCATGCTCACGCTCAAGCGTTCGGCCCAGC